>JAZRWV010000418.1:0-9458 GCA_045599925.1 Myxococcota bacterium | reverse complement strand
CCCAGGGCTGTCGAGTTCTATTTTTCCTTGAGCCCAACCAGCCCTATGAGATAGTCAATGTCCCAAGCCGCCCTCATGCGACGTAAGTGAATACTTGTTTTAGAGTTTTCTGATTTTAGAATTGCTAATGCCATACGACGTAGTGCTGCAAAGTTTTTTGCACTATTCCCAGCCCGGTTTCTTGCATCATCTTCCCTAAACACAACATCCAAAATCCAATGGCAACTGTTTTCGATTTTCCAATGGTTCCTAATAAAACGGCTAAGCTCTGATGCTGGCACATAGTCTTTGTTCGTAATGTAGAATTGGCGCTCGGTTGTTGTAACTTGTTGATTTTCTTTTGGATTTAGTTTTGTGATTGTACGAACGACCATGACTGCAGCTTTGACGTTAAGCCATTTATCGATGTCGTGAATGTTATTTTTAATATCTCGGAATACAAATATTTCTCGCTGTTCAATCCGGCCATGTCCTTTGTCAATGTCTATCGCATAATTCAATGGGGTCTGGTTATTTGGATTGGAAAGAAACTGAACCTGTGCCGAAGCTATTGTTTCGATGTCATCATAAAGTTTTGGCTGATTTGCCTTAATACCAATGATGAAATCACCTTCTTTTTCAACGATGGTGTCTATGATCTTGTTTTGAGCAGCTATTGCGTCAATCGTTATCGTTGCCCCTTTCAGATTGAGCTTTTCTAAGATTATGGGGATGGTCGTTATTTCATTTGTTTTCCTTGGACAATCCAGCTGAGAAATCAATATTCCATTGCGTACAGCCATTAATCCAAGCGTATGTGCGGATAATGTTGATTGTTTAATATCGTAGGATCGCTTTGATGTTTTACCATCAATAGCCAGATGGCTGTTATCAAGAGTAGTGCCTTGAATTTCCAAACACAAAGAAATCCAACTTTCAAAAAGTGCAACAAAAGACTCCACGTCAATCGTTGCAAGAATGTTCAAGAAAACATCTTGGGTCGGTACACCATGAGGCATATTGAGATAGCATGACAATACATCTTCATGTGTTTTAGCCCACATTTCAAAGCCCGAAGCGCTATTTGCACCAGCGATGCAAGCTAAAAGCATTGTGAGCAGTACTGTATCAAGTGGGTACCTTTGTCCTTGTTTACGGCGTGGATCTTTTACACAGCTCAGCACTTCCGTAAATCGGCTGAATGCATCCTGTTCGAATTCTTCAATACACAGCGTTTCCTTGGATTTCGTTGCCATAATGCCTCCTTGCATGACAAATTACGAAACCAATTAGAAGAACACAAAATCGTCATAAAAACAAGACATTTTAGAACTCGACAGCCCTGCGGATGAGGGGCCAAAAACACCTTGCCAATACGCAAGGCATTTTCGCGTCCTGGCACTCACTGCAATACGGCCGCGCGTTTTTGGATTTCTGCCATATCGAGATATTCGCTTGCGCATCCGCGATGTTCTACGCAGATTCCAGCTGCAGCATTTGCAAATTTTATACATGTTTCGAATGGCTTTGACTGGCCTAGGGCATGAAGGAATGCTCCGGCAAATGTATCTCCGGCTCCCGTCGTATCAAGTACTTTACAGTTGGGAACTGCATCAAAATATCCGCAATATTCTTCACTTATTGCATAACATCCGCGTTTTCCGAGCTTGATGAGCACATGCTTTGCACCATACAGACGAAGTTGAGAGGCGGTTTCTTCCGGTGAGCTCAGACCTGTTAAGAGAGACCCTTCATTTTCATTCATGAACAGATAATCCACATATTTTATCACATCACGCAAATCTTCTGCCGTTTCGCCATTTTTACAACGCGTCATGTCCGCACATAATGTGCAGCCTCTGGCTTTAATTTTCGAAAACAGTTTCGCCATTTCTGATATGCCGAAACACGGACTGACAAAGATACTTGCAAAACTGACGATGGTATTTGGACTCAGCTTTTCGATGAAAGGTTCGACATGTTTTGGCGCCAGAAGTCTTAAGCTGCTATGCGCGGCTGTGACAAACCGTCTTTCGCCTTCTGAATCCACCAAAACGACATTCACACTGGTTGCAATATCAGGCGTTTGAACGATAAATGATGTGTCGATTCCTAATTTTTTGCATTTTTCGAACAGAAAGAGCCCGACATCGTCACAGCCAAGCAGTGTACAGAGTCCGACACAATTTCCCAACCGGGCGAGTACAGTTGCTTCATTGAGTGCATCGCCGCCGGTGGACATGGGAATGCATTCGATTGGGGTGGAGTGTCGTTCAAAAATTGAGGAATCAACAGGACATAGCGTGATATCGGCGACTGCGCCGCCAATGATGAGATAATTCATATTTCCATTTTGCAGTTGTTGATTTCGAATTCAGTTGCCTGTTTTGAGCAATTCCCGATGGTGTACCGACCAGTTTTTGCAGTCTTTATGGCGCATATAGATGGCTTCAGCAAGAGCAACACTTCGATGCTGACCGCCTGTGCAGCCAATGCCGATTGTCAGATATCGTTTTCCTTCCTGCTGATAGCGTGGAATAAGAAAATCGATGAGTTCGCATGTGCGATCGACGAATTTTTCCGCATCTTCATCGGAAAAGACATAGTTAGCAACGGCTTTGTCGAGTCCTGTCAGTTTAGATAATTCCGGTACAAAATATGGATTTTTTAAAAAACGAACATCGAAAACGAGATCGGCATCGAGCAGAATGCCATATTTATAGCCAAAACTGACGACTGAAATTCTCATTCCTGGCGTACTGCTTTCGTAACGATTCTGAATTAAAGCTCTGAGCTGGTGCGGAGATAGGGCAGACGTGTCAATTCTCGTTTGAATAAACGGCTGAATCACATTCAGCATGCGTCTTTCACGTTCTATAGCTGCGTTCAAATCACCGCCATTTTTTGCCAGTGGATGAACTCTTCTCGTCTCTTTGTAGCGCCTTTTCAAGACCTGATTTTCAGCATCCAAAAAGACCATTTCGGGGGCAAGTCCGTGTGCATTCAAGTCTTTGATAATTTTAGGTGCAAGCGGCAAAAAGAGTGTATCGCGGATATCAAATCCAATGGCGACATGCCTGATTTCATCATGTGATTCAAGCATATCCAAAAGTCTCGGCAGTAAAACAAGCGGCAGGTTGTCGACACAGTAAAAGCCTAAGTCTTCGAGTGTGTGGAGTGCGGTTGTTTTTCCGGCCCCCCCCATTCCTGAAATCAGCAAGAGTTGTATTGGGTTCATTTCAGCCTCAAATGTCATGTGACATCAGCCGTTATTCGGCTTGTCTGTAAACATATTATATGCTTTGAAAAAATGTTTAATAAAAAATGTCAAAACGAGTCAGGGTTGACGTGCAATTCGCCCGTTTATTATGCGCGGCCGTATCGCGATGGGCGATAGGCCGCGCTGCCTTGCGTATTGGCCGCTTCGGCCAATAGCAAGGCCACAAAAATCCATAAAAAAATTCCCACACAAAATACCAATACATTATAATAAAATTGCACTTTGTGTGCGTTGGACTCATTTTTACAGGCTGAGATTATGTTGGAATCATTAAAGAATATACCACTTCCGCTTGAACAAATTCCTGCACCGGCTCAGAAAGCCGCATCGCCGGAGGCTCCGAAACCGCTCAAAATGATGGCGGCTAAAGGCGCTTTGCCGATTATGCCGGATGCTCTGATTTATCTGTGGTATCAGCTTTCATTCGATGCCGATCCGGAAATTTCTTCTGCAGTAAAAGAAACCATCTGCTCTTTTGATGTCGAACTTATCGTCGAACTCGCGCAGAAAGATTTTCCCGAATGCATCCTCGACTGGCTTTCCAAAACGACGGATTCTGCGGTTGTTCTCGAAAAAATTGCACTCAATGGGAAGACTCATGACGCGACTTTAATGGATATGGCGGCTACTGCTTCCAAAGAAATCGTCGAAATCATCGCCAATAACCACGTCAGAATTCTTCGTTCGCCTGAAATTATTGAGAAAATTTATCTCAATCCCGCCTCCAGAATGGCAACTGTCGACAAGGTTCTTGCACTCGCAAAAGAGCATAATATCGAGCTGCCGGGGCTTAAATCTGTTCAGGAGGCTCTTGCAACTGAAATTCCTAATGATGTTCCGGGCCTTTCGGATGAAGAATTTGAAGCCATTCTGACCGAATCTAAAGAAAAGGCTGAAGCTGAAAAGCCTGAAGGTGTTGAAAACCTCCGTGCAACACAGTCGCTCGAAGAAGCTGAAGCCAGTGAAACACAGGAACAGCAGCAGAAACGCCTTTCCAGAACTCAGCTCATCGAGAAGATGAATGCTCCGCAGAGAATTCGTCTCGCTCTGATGGGATCTCGCGAAGACCGCAACATTCTTATTCGCGATACGCGTCGTGTCGTTTATATGAACGTGATTAAGAGCCCGAAAATGTCGATTGGCGAAGTCAGCCAGATTGCAACTTCAAAGAGCATGCCGGATGAAGTTATTGGCTATATTGCTTCGCGTCGTGACTGGGTGCGATATTATCCCATCGTCGTGGCTCTCGTAAATAACCCCAAATGTCCACTCGCTGATTCCGTTTCATTTATGAAACAGCTTCGTGTCAATGATCTCAAGCAGCTTCAGAAGAGTAAAAGTGTTCCGGCTCAGCTTGCAAGACAGGCTCAGATGATGCTCCGTCAGAAAGATCAGCATAAGTAGGGTTTTCAATTCGTATTTAATCAAGTCAAACGCCGATGCGTGATGGTGTAGAATGTTTCCTCTGACTTTGTCTGTTTTGATGCAGTTGAATGTGCTGAGAATGACAAGTCAGGGGATTGTTTTTGTCAATGGTTAGTCAGTCAATTTCTGGCTTTAAATGAGGAATTATGCAAACAATTTCACCAATAACAGAACAGCTCATTGACCTCGCTCTTACAGAAGATCTCTGTGCAGGAGATTTTACAACGGATGCCATTTTTACCGATAAAGATGTTTCGTCCGGAAAACTGATAGCAAAATCCGATCTGGTTCTCTGTGGACAGCATATTTTCACGTACATCATTGAAAAAATCGAGTCGCGTGCACTCGGCATTTATCAGCCTGTGACGATTGAATTCTTCTTTGAGGAAGGTGCTCGTGTTAAGAAAGGCGATAAAATTGCCGAATTTTCAGGTTCAACCCAGATTCTGCTTAAAGCCGAACGCACGGCATTGAACTTTTTGCAGCACATGAGTGGTATTGCAACACAGACGCGTACACTTGCCGATTTGCTGCCGAATACGCATGTCGTCAATACGCGCAAGGCATTGCCGGGGCTTCGCGAGCTTCAGCATTATGCAGTTCGTTGCGGAGGCGGTAAAAGCCATCGCTTTAACCCCGGCGGCGGAACCATGATTAAAGACAATCACATCGCAGCCGCCGGCTCTATCGCCAAAGCCATTCAAAAAGTTCGCGATTTTGCTCCGCATACCCTCAAAATCGAAGTCGAAGTCGAATCTTTGCAGGCCGTTCAGGAAGCCCTCGACGCCAAAGCTGATATCATCATGCTCGACAATATGGCCCCTGATATGATGCGCGAAGCTTGCAAAATCATTGGTGATAAAGCCATTATCGAAATTTCCGGTAATGTGACGGTCGAAAAAGCTGAACAAATTCGGGACATACCCGTTTACTGCGCTTCCTGTGGGGCATTGACGCACTCCGTTCATGCCGCAGATATCTCGATGAGATTCAATTAATTGGTGGATTTCCAATTGCCGTTGCCATTGCCGAATCTTCAAATCCTTTGAACCGTCGTTGCGCACCGCAGCACAATAATAATATTTGCATTCAATTGTTCGGCGTTGCCCGCAAGGCTACTGAAAACTAACAACTAACAACTAACAACTAACCATGTCCGATCTCTTTACACCCGTTAAAATTGGCCCCGTTGAACTCCGAAATCGCACCATTCGTTCCGCCGCATTTGAAAATATGTGCGTCGACAACGGGCCTTCTGAAGCACTATTTAATTATCATACCGCTGTCGCAAAAGGCGGCATTGGCATGACGACAGTCGCCTATGCATCGATCAATCAGAGCGGTCTGTCGTTCAAAGGTCAGCTCTGGATGCGCGAAGAAGCCATTCCAAAATTGAAGGAACTGACCGATGCCATTCACGCCGAAGGCGCAAAAGCTTCTATTCAGGTCGGGCATTGCGGAAACATGACACATCGCAGGACCTGCGGGCAGATGCCCGTTGCTGCAACTGGCGGATTTAATCTCTACAGCCCCACATTTTGTCGAAGTCTTTCCATCGAAGAAATCGACCAGTTCGTCAAGGATTTCGCTCATGCCGTAGAGCTCGTTAAAGAAGCCGGTTTTGACTGCGTAGAAATTCATGCCGGTCACGGTTATCTCATTTCACAGTTCCTTTCGCCCTATACCAATCATCGAAAAGACGAATACGGCGGGTCTCTCGAAAACCGCATGCGATTCATGGTTCGCGTTGTTACAGCCGTTCGCGAAGTCTGCACACGCGTCGGGCTCGGATTTATCGTTAAGGTCAATATGACTGACGGCTTTAAGGGCGGAATGCAGTTCGACGAATGCCTTCAGGTTTGCAAAAAACTCGAGGAACTCGGCGTCGATGCACTCGTTCTGACCGCCGGCTTCGTGTCACGTGCCCCAATGGAAGTCATGCGCGGCTGTATGCCTTACAAGACACTCGGCTATTACATGGACATGAAGGAATTCTGGTGGCTTAAAGCCGGTCTTAAAGTCGCCGGAAAAATGATGATTCCCGAAGTGCCATTCAAAGAAAACTATTTCCTCGAAGAAGCCAAAAAATTCAGAGCAGAACTCAAATTGCCGCTCATTTATGTCGGTGGCATTGTGAGCAGAAAAGGCATTGATGAAGTCCTCGATGCCGGTTTCTGCGCCGTTCAGATGGCGAGAGCCCTCGTCCATGATACCGATTTCGTCAACAAATTGCGCGATGGCGACGAAAATACATGCAGCGGCTGCAATCACTCCAACTATTGTATTGGCCGTATGTACACCCTTGAAATGAAATGCCACTGCAAGTGCGATGACGAGCTTCCGCCCAAGATTAAGAACGAAATCGCACGCCTTGAAGCCAAATGGGGAAACAAGAAAAATGACTAAACCTATGCCAAAATGGGCGCTCATCACTGGTGCCGCATCCGGTATTGGTCGTTGTGTGGCGCGCGAATGCGCGTCTCGCGGTATGAATCTCGTCCTCGTCGATATCAATGGGGACGGACTCGCCAAAACCGCTGACGAAATTCGAGAAACCTATCAGATCGAACTTCATACATTCGTTCAAAACCTTGCACTCGATGGCGCAGCCGAAAAATGCCTCGAATTCTGCGATCAAAATCACATCGAAATTGATTTCCTCGCCAATATCGCCGGCATGCTTATCTTCGATCCGCTGCTCGATACCGAGCCGAAACGCATCAATCTGATTCTCGATTTGCACGTCAAAACACTTACTCACATGTCCGTTGTCTTTGGTCAGCGCATGAGAGAACGTCGTTTCGGTTATATTTTTAATATGTCTTCGATGAGCGCTTATATGCCGATGCCGGGCATTGTGCTCTATAATGCGACCAAGTCTTACGTTCGGAACTTGTCGCGCGCAATGCGGTTTGAACTGCTTCCGTGGGGCGTTTCCGTAACGGCGGTTTGTCCCGGTGGCGTCAATACGCCGCTTCTTCCGATTTCCGACAAGCTGCGGAAACTCGGTGTGGCTCTGTGTTGCCTGATGCAGCCCGAAAAACTCGCGAAAAAAGCGGTTTCCGCTACACTAAAACGCAAAAATCAGACAATTCCAGGCATCCTGAACCATTTCTTTACCTGGATGATTATGGGGTTGCCCGATTGGCTCGTCATGTTTATCATGAAACACCTGTCGATATATGATCGATTCTGGAAACCGTCGGAACAAATCGAAGCAGATAAGTAAAGGTTCCTTGCTTGCAAGGCATTTTTCCCCTCGCCCTTTGGGTGAGGGGGCGGGGGTGAGGGTTTTAGGGGCCTTGCTATCGGCCGAAACGGCCGATACGCAAGGCTGGGCGGCCTATCTGCAATACGGCCGCGCCTGCTGAATGGGATGATTTATATGGATACCCAGAATAAAACTAATAAAAATGTTGAGGAATATAGCGGTTATGAGGGGTATAGCCAGAATGATGCCCCATCCGCCGAAGTCGTCGAAAAAACGATCAATCGCGACTTGATGCTGCTCGAATATGATGTGGATAAAGACGTCATTCTCGGTGCTATTAAAAAGGCTTTAAAAGAACGCAATTACGAAGAAGCACAGGAATTTGTTTATCATTATCGCGCAGCAGCCAAGACGGATGAGCAGTTCGAAATCCTGGCAAAAATGACTGCTGATGCCATGAAAAACAAGAAAGATGCTGAAAAAATACAGCTCGTCCTCGATGCAACACCGGAAGATGACTATGAAGTCCGGCTGTCATTGAGCGAACGATTGTTCAAACTGATTCCGGATGACGAAAATCTGGAACAGGTCAATCATTATCGCTCAGTGCTTCATAAAAAGCCGATTAGTCGGGAACTGGCCAAAAAAGAATCCAAAGCTCCTGAATCGGTTGTGACAGCCGCTCGCGGGGTTGCTCATGGGATTTGTGTGACCGTTTGTATTGCAGCCATTTTGTGGAGCATGGGGTTCATCGCATTGCTTGCGTTGGTATTTTCAGGCGGATTGCTAGCAGTTATTCCTGCGGCAGAACTCCTGTTTCATATCGTTTCACTGGTTAAGCAGACAAAGAAGGAAACGTCTGCTCCGAAATCGGTTAAACGCTGTTTGATCAATACAAGCATCGTGATTGGTGTGGCGCTTCTGGTCTTTATTCTGATAATATTTTAATAGCGACGCAGGTTTGGCTGCGTCGCCGTTTACACACTTAATAAATCAGGCCCTGTTCGACCTGGCTTAAATAATCCCATCGCTCATAAAGCTGATTGATCTTTGCATTGATTTCATCGAGTTTGTCACTGAGCTCTTTGGCCCGATTCGGAATTTTATAGGTTTCCGGATTGGCGATTTCAGCTTCGATGGCTTCTTTTTCGGTTTCAGCTTCGAGAATTACGTTTTCGATATTTTTGAGTTCTTCGGCTTCTTTATACGTGAGTTTTTTGGGGCGGTTTGATTTGGCGTTTTGCTGCGTCGGCTGATTTTGGGCTTGCTTTGCGGCTTCAGCAGCCGCTTTGGCCGCTTTTGCATCGGCTTCTTTCTTTTTGCAAAGCGTGTAGAAGTCGTAATCGCCTTCGTATCGGATGAAAGTGCCGGAATCAGGATCAAATGCAAGAACTGCTGTGGCAATGCGATTGATAAGAAAACGATCGTGAGTGACGAAAAGAACGGCGCCGTTGTATTCGTCGAGTGCCGTTTCGAGTGTCTGGAGTGAATCGATGTCGAGGTCGTTCGTCGGTTCGTCCAGAACAAGCAGATTGGCGTCCGTACACATCATTTTGGCGAATA
>JAZRWV010000417.1:0-29598 GCA_045599925.1 Myxococcota bacterium | reverse complement strand
CAATCAGAGAAATTCTTAATTGGATATGTCTTAATTTATTCTCAAACGCAATTATGGAGGACTTTCTTGTTCCCAAAATGACTGAACCCATTAAAAATCAACAACTTGAGCTCTTCTGAAAAGTTGTGGGACAGCAGTGGTATGCAACACTGGATTTGCGTTCATATATGGAAAGCAGCGTAATCAATGCATCAGCTTCTTCAGATTCCCGCAAACACAGACTGACCGAATGTAAACAACCTCGCATGCCACAAACCGCAAACATATCATCTGACTTATAGATCTGCGCTTTTCCATTAATAATATCTTCAAGATTCTGTTCAGACAGAATGGCATCGAGCAATCTTCTGCGATAATTCGCACGACTTATCGCCAATTCTGGTGCTGTTGCACACGAATGAGGTGAAAGAAGAGCCGCAACCTGTCCTAAATCGAGATGAAACAGCTGATGAGAATCGTAAACCCCTAAATTCATCCATTCATGAGCCCCAAGTGCAATCAATTTCAACTGTGATGCAACGGAAAGACTTCCAGAAGCAGCTTCACAATACCAAAACTGACAAACGGAAAGCTTCTGAACCAGCCACTGCAATTCACTATCCTTAAGAGAATCCAAAACCTCGCTCACTGCATTTTCAGATTCCCCATTTTGTTGCCGCTGAGTCCGAAACTTTTTCAATCGGTTTGATAAATACGCAATACACTTATCCCTGGACAGTTCATCTGATGCCTGAAATGCTGAATTCTCCAACAAAGCACGATGATTGTCAGCCCCACAATATGTCTTCAATAAACAATCAACATCGATAAACTGTTTCAAAAGAGCTCCGGTCATCAGCCCTTCTCTGACACCTGCAGTATCGATAACATTGAGCAAGAAATAAGCATTTCTCATGGTACGAATGGCATCTTCCCGGTTGCCAGCAGTCAATTGCTCGGCAAAAGCAGCCGCATGTTCCTGAATAAAATCTATCCAATCCAGAAAAATGTGTTCCGTAATTTCACCACGAATATATTGTCCCATCAAGCCATGAGAATGAATGAGAGCAATGATTAAGTTCTTCTGAATATCAGTCAACGTTTCAAATCTGTTGAGTATCCCTGTTTCGGTCAAAATCAGAGCTGAAGCTTCGTTATGAATATTAAAATCGATTTTAGGCAATTTTTCCCAGGTCTTTCTCGTCCCCATCCCCTTTGAAACATCTTCAAACAGAAGAGCTGCACGCAAAACGACAGCCATTCCAGGAACGGCAGCCATATCGTCCCAGCTCTTTTTCAAAAAAGCGAATTCCTCCTTGTTTAATGCATTATCGCATTGAAACAAGCTCATATCCCCTGTTTCAACCCCCAGTAATTTACGGGAAATGATGGTGACCAAATGTTCCCAGACTGGATTTTCCCCATCGTTTGTATGTTCAATAGAAAGAATGAATTTTTGAGTCGGAGAGATGCAAAGCATACCGGTGATTTCTGGCCAATCGGTCAGGGTTTGAGGCTCACCGGATTGAATATCCCTAAGAATTTCGATAAGTTTTGATGTCGATTCCAAAACAGATGTATCAGCTTTCATAATGCTCCTTTCAAAACGAATGCAATCATTGATGAATGCAAATTTCATTATTTAAACAAAACCATAATTTGTATTATTGCCGAATCAAACTAAGTTTTCTATCAAGTTTTTTATATATATTTTCTACAAACCAGGGTTCGGATGAACCCCGCATTGCCTCTTGAGGCGTAAACCATCGAACGCCGCTATTTTCGCCTTCACATACACGCAAAGAATCAGATTCATCCGCTTCAAGCAAATAAGTTACATTGAGATGGATATGACTTGAAACATAGCGTCCATTTTTCAGATGCCCATCTACGGTAAGAGCTTCAAGCGAATAGATATCATCCAGGACGGGGTGAATATGTTCGACACCTGTTTCTTCATGGGCTTCGCGTAAAGCAACCCTCAGAAGATTTTCATCCCCATCCGCATGTCCACCAGTCCAAGACCAGGACTGATAAATATTGTGATACACCATAAGCACTTGTGTTCGCTGGTGATTTACAATCCAGGAAGAAGCCGTCATATGAGCACTCAGACAAGTCCTGAAAAAAGCATCCGAATGCCCCTTAATAAAATTCAAAATGAGAGCCTTATCGCATTCTTCCTGTTCATTAAAGGGAATATATCGCTCGATATCTTGCTGAATCATATACTCCTCAAACAAAAAAGGCGAGTCACTGACTCGCCCGACAAAACTAAAATGATGACCAGATAAAAATAGAATCAGAATCTCGTTGAAAGAGAAAATCCGGTAAATTCAGGTGAAAATGCCGGGGCAAAAGAAAGACCTGATTCAAGTTTTTCAATCTGCGGCTGATATTTCACGACATCAACGACGACGAGTACGATACCGGCAACTAGCATTGCACCACCGACAGCAGCCAATCCATAACCGACATTCATATATTTTTCGTCTTCTTTACGAATTTTTCGAAGCTGATCAGAATCGATGCTCTGATAGCTCTGATTCTGTTTATATTTATCTTTGTAATCGAAATAATAATATGTTGAAAGGCCGATACCAGAACCGAGGGCGGCAACGCCGACACCGATGAATGAATAGCCAAGAGCTTTAAAGAGTGTTGACTTTTTGCGAAGTTCTTCTGGTGTAACGCCAGCATCTTTAGCAACAGTTTCGTAGTCGATGACATCAACTTTTAATTCTGTTGTTTCATATGCAACTGTATTTGCGACGGCGGTATTAAAACCAAAGCTTGTCTGTCCATAAACGACATGGCGTCCAGGAACGAGTGCGATGGGATCACTGATGCAGGCCATTTCCTGACCACCATCGATAGTAACCGTCATTTCAGGCGGATTGCAGACGAGAGTCAACTTAGAGCTGCATTTGTCATTCATTTGTTGTGCATAAAGTGCAGCTTTTTCCTCAACTTTTTCATGAGGAATATCTGTAATACGAGGTGCTGTATAAACATGCTTAAGTGCTTCTGCGGTTTCCATGCACTTATCCTGCATCAGATAAGCATTCGCAAGATTCAGCCAAATAATATTGAACTCACCGATCTGAAGCATGGCATTGAAAATCTGTTCTGCTTTTTTGAACTCACCCTGTGCTGACGCTTCAACTGCCTGGTTGTTCAACATAATCTGCTCACTAGAAAACGTGAGTTCCACTGGCGGTTCTACAGGAGTTTCTACTTGTGCAGCCTCGTTTTTCTCAGCACTGGCTTTCTTCTTCGAACTCTTCTTCTTTGAAGACGAAGATGTTTTTCCTGAATCCTGTGCAACTGCACTGAGTGGTAACATCATTCCCGCAAAAAGGGCTAACAATAAAGAAAACTTCCGCATTATGCCTCCAAGAATTCAAATTTTGACTGACATGCATGATATGCCAGATATTTTTAATTTAGCACATTTTGGCAAATAACAAAAATCATAAAGTGTATATTTTGCGCGCATCGTTATAAAAAAAACGCCTCTCCAAACGGAGAGGCGTTTTTTATTTTTATGCAATCAATGCATTAGTGGGAGGCTTTGTAAACATCCCACAGTTTGAGAGCAACGTCGCGAATGCCGTTATCAAGGGCATCGATTTCTTCTTTCTTCCATTCGGAAGGATCTTTACGGGCAAACGTCGTAAGGTCGCGACGGTTGTCGAAGCAGGCAACGGGAACATGGTAAACTTTACCATGAGCATCAATGCGAAGCGTATTCTCAACATCGCTCTGTTCCATCAGTTCGACCATGTCATCCGAACCGTAGTCCTGAAGCATAACGGATTCCGGCGTGCCATGGAACAGAATGGATTTGTCTTCGCCTGGACGTGCACGATCGCGATTCTTGCGGCGTGATTCTTCCGGCGTAACCCAGATGTAAAGAATGGCTGCTCTCTGAAGGAGTTCATCGGAAAGAGCAGGAAGGCTTGCAACATAACCATAGTGCTCAGGAAGCGGTCGAACACCTGCAGGACCACCACGGGAGAATTCGATAACGATCGTTTTTCCTTCACGTGATTTGAGAACGTTTTTGATCTTGTCATCAAACAGTTCACGAGCTTCAGCTTCGAGCTTTTCTTCCAGTTTTGCACGAACTGCAGGACTCAGGGCGGCAATCTTCGCTACACCACCACAACGAACTTCCGAAGCATCAAGACGTTCAAACAGACGAATCGCTGCATATTTCGGATTCTCTGCTTTGCCTGTCAGAATTTCATGATAGTCTTCATTGAGAAGTTCAATGAGGGCTGGCCAGTCATAAGCATCCAGGAACGGGCCGTTACGTCCACCTGCATCATCTTCACTATGATAAATGCGCGGTTCACCCATTTCTTTGAGCACTTCGTCAATGACTAACTGAATGTGAACATACGGATAGTCATCGAGCTGAATTGTTTCACCCATGTGGAACAATTCAGGATTCGTTCCCGTCAGAAAATTACGGACTTCGGATTTCCCTGACGCAGGAAGCGCAAGAAGCAACAATGTGTCAAAAATTTCTGCCATCTTCTTCTCCTGTGAAAACTACTCGACATGAGTAGCAAATGAGTCTCCTAAATACCTAGCAACTCGCCCCTTTGGCAAGCCATTTTTCTCTTTAATATTAAATACTTACACAAGTTCACATGTAGGCAAAACCGGCACAACACGCCATTTTTTCTTCTTCGGCTCGAATGCTGAAACACGCAAATCAATACAGTCCCCAACCATGTAAACAATGCTTTCGTCTTCATTCGTCAGAACTGTCTGTGATTCATTGACATGCCATTTCTTCCCCGTAGCCTCTTCAATATCACGAACATAGACTTTCAGTTCAATCGGCGGCATGTCGAGCCTCGCATAAAGTGCACTCGATTTCATCCCGAGAATCGTCCCGCGACGTTTCGGACGCTCCGCTTCCGGAACGTCATAGTCATGACTGACAACCTGCGCAATCGCGCATGAATCCACAGCCTTATCGACATCACACTGAATTCTTTTGGCATGATTCGATGCCTCTATCACGCGCTCGCGGATATCATGCATTTCCTGGCGTGACAACGCACGTTCCTTGTCAAATTCAGCATCAATCGCTTCTTTATGCGTAAAAACGCCAACAATCTCGCGCATCGGCGCACTAAAACGCGCATAAGGATTCACGCCAAGCGCACTGTGAATACCGGCTTCAGGACTAAACACACTCCGACGCTGCATCAATAAAACCGCGCGCTCCATCGCCTGACGAACGCGATATGCTTTGCGCACCGATTCCGGTGCATCCGGATCACTGCAGCAGCTCTCTTTCGGCAAAGATTCAAAAAAGTCCGCCAGACTGCACTTTTCACGATCCCAGAACCAGCATTCCGACATATTCTGCGCTTTCGCAATGTCTATCATCGCCTGATGCACATATTCGACATCATGCATCGACGGCGCTTCGTGATTTCTGAAAATCGCCAGCACATCCGGATCATCTTTCGCCAGCTCATTCAGAATTTTCGCACCTTCCATGTTGCACAACAACGAAAGCTGTTCGTTGTACAAATCGACATCCGCCCGAACATCCAGCCCAAGAACAAATGACGTTTTCAGCCCGTTCAGACCGACATCAAGGGAAACGCGATTGAAATGAACGACGTTTCTCGTACGCCCTTCGCGAATTCTCAAAAGCCCAACTTCCTTGAAATTCTTCAGACTTTCGGCATATTCTGCATTTTTCCATGCATGTTTTTCGGGATTTGCCAGAAAAGCCGAAACCTCTTCATTGACGAGCTTTGCCCTCGAATGCATGCGCCCGCGCCGCAAGTCCGTCCGAATGCAAGTGCCGTCCTTCGCAATCTGCATGACGAAAATGAGTGCGCGTCTGTCGACATCCGGATTCAGGCTCACAATGCCCTGTGACAACGCATGCGGAAGCATCGGAACACTCATATCCGCAAAATAAACGCTCGTTCCGCGTCTGACTGCTTCATCAAAAAGTGCCATGCCAGGCCGCACAAACCACGAAGCATCCGCAATCGCATACCAGACGACATATTCACATTCCGGAAGCGCATTCCAGAAACCATCTCCAGGTTTTCCCACATATAGCGCCTGATCGAGGTCTCGCGTGCCGGCCCCGTCCACCGTCACAAACGGTACATTCCGAAAATCCTCACAGTCCGAATAATCCACCGGATTATCAACGTATTTTTGCACTTCAGATTCTATTTCTTCGCTAAAGCCAAATTCCAGTTCAAACTGCGACGCAATTTCATAAACTTCATGCAGAACACTGCCCTGCTTTACAATGCACTGAATGCGAAAAAGATTCACATCACGTCGTTCCAGAACGATGAAATCTCCGTCCGAAACCTGCGAACGGAAACAGTCAAAATTCTCAACGCAGGCCGTATCCACGGCTCCCATCGGACTTCGCAGCTGCGTTTTTTCCTGTTCCACGCGTACAACGCGCCCGGAACGAACCAGATACTGAATAGCCTGCTCACTCATCGCCTACTCCGAAATACATTTTTTCTGTTCAGAATCACATTTCAAGCCATCCTGAGCACAATTCTGAACATCTTTCCATACCTTGTTGGCACAAAACTGAAGCACAGTTCCGCTGCACCGTTTGTCATCTTCATCGCATTCATTTGGCACACAAGCCTGAGTATCGAACCGACATTCCGTTGTACAGGTCAAAACCCCGGCAAGTGCCGAATTGATATCTGAGCAGGTTTTGCCGTGAACAGCAGTACCGTCGCAGTCTTCACCGCTTTCTATGATATCATTGCCGCACTTGGCATCTGTCGATTTCATACAGCCAAATTTGGTGTCACAGATTGGCGCATTGTCCTTGCATAAAACTTCACGCCAGACGCCCTTTACACACGTCCTCGACAAACTGCCTTCGCAAGTTCGCGTTCCGTCTTTGCATTCGCTTTCATCACATCCGAACAGCGAAAATGCGGCTCCCACAAGCATCAGGGCCAATATTTTTTTTACAGACATTGAAAACTCCTCCCTAAGTCACAAACTTCTTTGTAGCGCGAAAGATTGAGGAGGGTCAACGTCTTTGCTCAATTTGAGGAACAAAGCCGATGATTGGGTGCTGATTCTGAAGTTTTTCTGTTTTTTGGTGGTCGCTGCTATGGCTTCGCCATACGCAGCGATTTTCCGCCGGCTATTGCCTGAACGGCAATACGCCGGCGCCACAATTTACGCGCTGCCACACAAAACACATTGATGCCCGACTAAGATACAGCGCGTCCCCATATCGGGCGCGGCGTATGAATATAGCCGCGCGCGCAGGGCGTATGGCAAAGCCATAGCCCGCGCACAAAAAAAGCCCGCCAAAACTGACGGGCTCAGCAATGTCACGACTTCAGAAACTAATTGTTCTTCGAAATGACGATGTTATCAAAACGAAGATATGACTGATTGGAATAAGTGTTATCAGTCGGACCATAAGGAACAAGCTTAAAGTAAAGCTTCTGAGCATTGTCATAGGTTGAATTGAGTTCAATCTTATGAGAGTGGAACGTGACTTTGTCAGCAGCCAATTTGATGTCGGTGATTTCTGTAAAATCAGTGCCGTCCGTCGAAGCCATTACGCCGACATTGGACGATGATTTTTCATTAGAACGATAAATATCCATCGAAAGATTCATATTGGATGCACCATTTGCATTGATATCGGAAATCAATACATACCCATTACCGCTCATCGCAGAATCTTTGGCTTTTGAAAATCCACGGACATTTAATGCCTTATTTGCCCCCTCAGTATAACAGCCGCCTTGATTCTGACTATCACAATAGGTTGATTTTCCAATTTTAATAAATGCAGAGGTGCTGGAACCGGAATCGGCAATATAAGTGGCACCACCAGCATTCAAATCATTATTGACGGCGACACTACGAGAGAAATCGAATTTGGCGAGGATGTTGCCGGAAACAATATTAGAAATCGTTGCAACACCAACTTTGTGATCATTGAGTTCACTCGTTGGGACAAGTTTTCCGTTAACGGTTCCTTCTGAACCTTCATTTTTCTGACAATATTTCCAGTCATTGCCTGTCCCCGAAGCACTGATTCTGAATGTGTAATAAGCCTTATTGTCACCCCAATGATTAACTTTCTGTGACGTGAGGACAGCCGTAAACTTGCCAGTTCCGGCAGTGGCATCGGCAGCAGAAATCCAGCTTGAAATATTGCTGGGGCTATTACTAATAACGAGCTGTGCCTTCATGTTCGAGGCATTGATATCAGAACCAATACCATATTCAACAGTAACCGTTTCCTGAGTTTTGTTGGCGTCCAAAACGATGGTTGTTGGTTCCATCAACTGACACCAGTACAGTCCCTCTTTATCATCGCCTGTCGACAATTCGCAGGTTTCGGTTTTCTTTTTGCAATTATTAGTGCACTGAACTTTACCGCTGGCATATTTTACAGGATCAATGGCTGTGCACTGTTTTTCAGTTATCAGTGTATGAGCCTCATCAGTATCGCGACCGAGATCACAGGCTTCGCCTTCATCCACGACACCATTGCCGCACAGATCGACGACGCAGGTGGTTGTATCATACTGGCATGTTGTCTTGTTGCAGGTCACTCTGCTGTCGGCAGTCCAGTATTCACTCTTGCTGACCAAGGAAGCACAGGTCACACTCTTTGGAATGTCATCGTCATCTTCGCACAGTTCACCTTTGGTTTTGTCAAGTCTACCATCACCACAACTGGTTGGAATTTCGATCTCTTTTTCAACGCAGGAACCAGTACTCAGATGACAGAGGTCACTACAACCGGGTTTTCCGCCTTCTTTCCAGTCTTTTGTGGAGTCCAAATCCTCGCATGTCATGTTTGCGAAAGACTCGGGCACAGTGGGATCACATATTTCCGGAGCGATGATAACGCCATTGCCGCATGTATCGGCGACACATTCGCCGCTCTCTGTATCGCAGACGGGAAGTGAAGGATCCTTGCAGTCAGCGGGTTCACTGCATTTGGTATCAACGGGAACATCTTCGACACAGTCGCATTTTTCCTTGTCGAACTTGGTATCCGGCGGACATGCTGCTGGGAAATTATGCTGTACGCATTCGCAATTTTCAGCTTCATCGCGATAAACGTCATAGGCATTGTCGCAGAAAGTCAGCTCAGCCGGACAAGGATCGTAGCAAGTTCCGCCGCAGGCCACTTTACCCTGGTCTTGACAGGTATTGTCTTCGCCACCTTCGCATTCGCAGGTGTCGATGTTCAGAGTCTTGCCGGTCGCACAAGCATCGACGCAGCTGTCTTTGCAAGTCACTTTGCCCTGTTCTTCGCAAGTGACTTCCGTTTTTCCCGGGCATGCGCAGCCATTGGCTTCGTCGCGAACGCCATCATTTTCACATTTTTCATAACATACGCCACCGCATGTGACTTTGCCCTGTTCTTCGCAGGTCTGGACCTCACCACCCTCGCAAAGACATGTTTCGGTGTTGAGAGTCTTACCAGTCGCGCATTTATCAACACAAGCATTTTTGCAGGTCACTTTGCCCTGCTCTTCGCAGGTGGGGACTGGCTGGCCCGGACATGCGCAGCTGTTGTTCGGATCGCGAGCTGCATTGTCTGCACATTTTTCATAACAAACGTTATTGCAGGTCACTTTGCCCTGCTGTTCGCAAGTCTGAGCAGAAGACTCGCAAACACAAGTCGCCGGGTTGAGCGTTCCAGTTGTACAGGCAGCAACGCATTTGCCATTACATGAGACTTGGCCGTCATTACAGCTGTCGTCTGATGATTCAGCACAACCAACGAGACCAACGGCCACAAGCGCGAGAAACCAACACTTCTTCATAATTTTCTCCCCAAAAAAGATTGTCCCGAGCCTTTATTAACAGCTCGCCAAAAGAAACGGCAGGTATTATGACAAATTGTGATTGGACAATCAACAAATTGAACAAGTTAGTTGCCACGTTGTACACGCCGAATTGAATGCGAAAATTTTCGTTGGGTGTTACGAAAAAATGAAAAAAATCGACATGTTATGTGTCACAATTTTTTTTTGAGGTAATCATTTTTAAGGAATGAATGATGTCCTCTTCGGCGGAATCATAAAATTCCTGCAAATTGATTTTGAATTTTTCTTCGTACGCATGCGCCTGCAAAGCCATATCGAGTTTATCGGCAATATGCACCCACTGAGATTCGATGGAAATACCAGTCATGCATTCATCAAAAGCCTGTTTAATCCTGTTTTTTGATAATTCAGATAATTCCGAATCATCGACGAGATCGCAATAAACCTTCATTTCGTGTGCATTTTTTTCGGCTCGATTCGAAACTTCAGACGGTGTCAAATCGCCAATGACGAGTTCTGCATGATCATGAATAAGCCCCATCAGAAAAACGTGTTCAAACGCTTCCGGACAAAGCATAGAAGCGAGCACTGCGGTTTTAATGCAATGCACATTCACAGTTTCGACACCAGTTCCGACACCGGCATGAAATGCCGGAATGACGCGAGTCCAGCCTTTTCTGGCGACGCACTTCAAATCGAAAAAATGCTCCATTTTTTCGGAAAGTCTAAGGTCTTTAATCTCAATTTCATCATAAACCTTCAAAGTCTGTTTAGAAAACGACTGCATCTGCGACATGATTTGAAAAAGCAGACGTTCAACAGACAAAACCCCGCATTCTTCGCCCAATACATTCGACGGTTCATTGAGCTCGATTTGATGACAAACCTGAATGCAGGCATTTATCATGATTTTGGATGCATTTTCTGGCTGATAGACAATTTTCTTCATCAGACAGGCCCAATCCGGCCATTGACAGGAATCCGAATCGCAATAAAGCGAATGCAATGCAGAAAATACCGGGCTGACAATTATCTCTTTTAACATGAGTGCATTCTGAAAGCTGAAAAAGTCCGCAGAATAAGACAAAAGCGTCTGTTAAAGCAAATATTCATGAAATGACAGACATCTGCAATATCTGATTGATAATAAAAAACTGGCAATCCTGAACTTAACGCAATAAACACCCCGTCCGCTCAGTGGGGATGTTTTCACACACTCTGAGCAAAAGAGGAGAAAACAATGGGAACTCGAAACACATCGCAATTTTCATACACAGAAAATCGCTGGCATTTCCAACGGAATGAAGCACGAATTTCTGCGATTATGGAGCAGAATCATGTCGATGAAACCCTTGCATTATTTTTGTCGAATCTGAATCTGAATCCCGGACAGGAAATTTCGGATTTTTTATCCCCATCGATGGCACACCTGTACGATCCATTTCTGATGCTGGGGATGGACAAAGCGATAGAACGCCTAAAACGTGCGATTCATGAAAAGCAGTCGATACGAGTTGTGACAGACTACGATGTGGATGGCACGATGAGTTCACTGATTTTACAGAGTGCGCTTCAGATATGCGGGCATTCGAATTTCAGCTATCACATTCCGGACAGAAAGCAGGAAGGTTATGGATTTTCCCTTGCTGCAGCCCAAAAAGCCATTTCAGACGGGGTCAATCTGATTGTCACGGCCGACATAGGAGTCCGTGATGAAGCGTCGATTGCGCATTCTCAGGCGCATGGGATTGATGTCATTGTATTGGATCATCATCTTCCGGTTGGAGAAGGTGTTCCGCCATCGGCATATGCGGTATTATGTCCGCCGCAGGCAGGCTGTCATTATCCGAACAAAAATCTTGCGGCCTGCGGCATATCACTTAAATTTGCGCAGGCACTGTTGAAGGATCACCCCAAATGCGACATGATTCTTCGCAGTCTGATGAAACTGGCGGCCCTCGGCACCGTTGCAGATGTCGTGTCCCTTCTGGACAAGGAAAACCGGGCCATTGTTTCAATAGGCCTTGAAGCATTAAATCACGACAATCACAAACCTGGCCTAAAGGCATTGCTGGATGTTTCGAAAGCAGCACCGGGAAGCATTGACAGTTCGACGATTGGTTTTCGAATTGGCCCAAGAATCAATGCAGCAGGGAGGCTTTCAACAGCGACACTGATTGTTGAACTTCTTCATGCAAAAAACGGTGTGGAAGCCCAAAGTCTGGCCTCAAAACTGGATTCAATGAATGAAGATCGCCAGGCTATCCAGGAACTCATGATTCAGACGGCCATTCAGCTGCTCAGCAAATGCGAAGATCCTTTTCTGATTGCGGCCCTGGAAGAAGATCCATGCTGGCACAGCGGTATTTCCGGCATTGTTGCAGGCCGTCTGAGAGAATACTTCCATCGACCAGTAGCCGTTGCTACGATTGAAGGGGATATGATGACTGGAAGCATTCGCTCCACACCAGGCGTACATGCGGTTCAGGCATTGACCTCTGTCGCCCCGATTCTCACTAAATTTGGTGGACATGCGGCTGCTGCAGGTTTTTCCTGTCCGGCAAGTGAACTTGAAAATTTGAAAAAAGGCCTTTGTCAAAGTGCAGTAGACCAGCTTCATGGTTCCAAAGAAATCCCGATTCTCGAACTGAATCTGTGCCTCCATCCGGAAGAAGTCAGGCCCGAAGTCTTCGATGCGCTGGAAAAGCTTGAACCGTGCGGTTCGCAAAACAATAGACCTTTGATATGCATCCGGGATGCAAAACTCTCAAACATTCGAATTCTTAAAGAAAAGCATTTGAGTGCGAATATCGAAAACACTTCAATTCCTTTCTCATGTATCTGGTTTTCAGCCCCAATAACTGAAGCCGAATTCAGCTCAAAACCCCATCATCTCGTTGGCGAATTGCAAAAAGAAATATGGAATGGCAATCTCCGCTATAAACTGCTTATTCGGGATGCAAGCCCATCCGATCGGGACGTTTTTACGGAGTAAACAGGATGCAGAAATGGATGCAGCTGGATTGCCATCTGCATCTATTTCTGCATCCAATAGGAATTCTTATCATGTCAGATCAAAGTACGAACAAAGTAGCCCAGGAACTTGCGAAAATCATCGGTCACACCCGAGTTTTTTTAAGCATGCCATACCTTGCCGGAATCACGCCCGTTTGTATGGAACGCGATGGAATACATCGATTCAAAGATATTCGATGTAATCTTGAAAGGCGCGACGGCATATTTCGTTTGAATGAAGCAGGACTTAGCCCTCTGGATCACGGGAATTTGTATGGCGATGCGGTATTTGAAGGAATCCGCATCGACAGTCGGCGCATATTAATGTTCAAAGAGCATATCGATCGCTGGCTGTCATCAGCAAAGAGACTCGGTCTGGAATTTCCATACTCACGGGAAGAGCTATGTCAAATCATTGTAGAGCTTAGCCGGGAAGCGATGGGAAAAGATGGAATATCAGCCTATCTTCGCCCGGTATTAACGCGAGGCATCGGGAATCTGGGCGTTAATCCGGCCAAATGTGCAGCTCCCACGCTCTACATCGTATGTTCGACCATCTCCCTATATCCTCGCGAACGCTATGAACGCGGCATTGATGTGTCTGTAGCGCGAAAAATTCGAAGGAATGATGCGCGTCATCTTGATCCGAACATCAAAACAAACAACTATCTGAACAATGTTCTAGCCCTTCTTGAAACCCAGTCCAATGGCACGTTGGAAACAATCATGCTGACGGATGACGGCTATGTTGCGGAAGCAACGGCAGACAACATCTTTGTTGCAGAAATGAAAGCCGGACAAGCAACTCTTAAAGTTCCGGCAGCACGTTATGCCCTTGTGGGGCTGACGAGAAATTTTGTCATGAATACGGCGAAAGAACTTGGTTTTAAAGTTATCGAAGACGATTCGATGCTGATATCCGATTTTATCGGCCCCAACCGCGAAGTATTCATTACGGGGACTGCATGTGGTCTGATGCCTGTCACGCATATCGACGGTCTGGAAACGGCATGTGCAGAAAATCGTCCATTAATGCATCAAATCAGTTCACGCCTTCAGGAACGCGCATCGTCAGACGAACTGTCATTTCCGATAGACGAAGATTCAGACGCATTAAAACGCTATCTGTTGCGACCGTATTGCTTTATGGAATGAGCAAAGCGAGTGTATTTGCCCGGCGGGCAAATAGCGAGCAGGCCGGGGCGTATTGGCTTTTAAAGCCAATAGCCCGGCTCAAACCAAAAAAGACACTTAAACTTGTCAAATGTCCCTGTATTATTTATTAATGAACAGTTTTAGGCCCTTTTGGCCCAGGCACAGGGAATAGACGTGAACGACATTCAGCAGCAAATTCCGAATTTATCGGATATCGACGACGAAAAAACCACCGCAATAGACCATGATGAAGCGATTCTTGCTGTGGGGGATAAAACGGAGGCGATGGAGAGAATGCGGATGGAAGCTGAAGAACTACCGCTACCGCCAAAGCTCCAGACAGAGGTACCCATGGAGACTGATAAAACCCGATTACAGCGCGGCCTCGACGAACTCGAGGGTGAAGTTATTTCTGGTCGCTATAAGATAATCAAGCGAATAGGAAAAGGCGGAATGGGCGTCGTTTATCTGGCCCAGCAAACCAATCTGAACCGAAATGTCTGTATCAAAGTGCTCAATCCGGCACTACTTGACGACGAAGATGCAGTCAGCAGATTTGAGCGTGAAGCCAAAGGACTGAGTCGGCTTCAGCACCCGAATATCGTGACGATTTTCGATTATGGCCGCGATGGAAATCTGGCCTATATCGTCATGGAATATGCGCAGGGAGAAACGCTCGGAAAATATCTGAAAGCCCATGGAGCCCTTTCTGGAGATGAATTTCTGCCGATTGCCGTGCAAACCCTTAAAGGCATTGGAGAAGCCCACAAAATGGGCCTCATCCATCGTGACATCAAGCCAGCAAATATCATATTATGCGAACTTGAAGGCGAAAAAAACTTCGTCAAAATTCTCGATTTTGGTCTGGCCAAACTCGCCCAGGGCGGTGAAGATCTGACAAAAGATCAGCAGCTCGTCGGCAGTGCATCTTACATGGCACCGGAACAAATCCTGGTTGGCACATCCGACACAAGAACTGATGTTTATGCCCTTGGTGTCATGTTTTATCTCATGCTGAGCGGCAAAAAACCTTTTACGGGGTCAAACGACAATGCCATTCTGTATCAGCATGTCAACGCAACTGCAGCCCCTCTTAAAAGCCTGATTAATCCAAGCCAGAATGTGCCTGATACGCTTTGCGATGTCGTCGAACAATGCCTGCAGAAAGCCCCGGAAAAGCGTCCTCAGACAGCTCTTGATTTGCTCAATGCCATATCTTTTGCACTGGATGCCCCGCAGCTTCGTGCCGGATACAGCTCAATGACGCTTCAGCATGTGGATTTGCAAAAAATTTCTGAAGAAGCTGAAACTCATTTCATCGAACATTCATCCGTTCATGGTCTTGCGCCTGTTTCATCAGCAGGTCAGGTTGTGGATGCACCTCACAGCGAAGTGAGTGGTGCCCTCCCGCCCATGATGCTTAATCAGACATCCGGCGTGAGCGGTGTCGTCAGCAATTCAGGCATTTCTGCGCCGCTTGTCGATAATACCAATACATTTGCCCGGTCTTCGCAGGAAGCTCATGACCGAAAAATTCTCATCGCTATTCTGGCAGCCGTCGCACTTGTCGTCGCAGGCATCGTTTCATACATTGTCGTTCGTTCTGTCGATAATTCCCAGCCGGACACTGTTCAAAATGACATCACACCAGAGAACAAAATAAAAAATATATTCACTCAGCTCGAAGAAGCCATCAATGAAGGACAATGGGATAAAACGAGCAGACTTCTCAAAGTTCTTGATGAACAGCTCAATGCTTATGAAGGCGTCGATAAATCTGATTTTCAAATCCGTGAAGGCAATATTGAATTCAAAATTAAAACAACTCAGCAATTCAATGAAGCCAGACAGGAAACCGAGAATAAGAATTACGAAAAAGCCATTAGCATTTATCAATCCATCCTAAAGGCTGACAACTCCAATACGGAAGCCCAAACAGAACTCGCCGAACTTCAAAAGTTTCTGATTTCCAAAATTGTCTTTGAACTCGATGATAGAGCAGAGACAGTTCTCTATGTGGACAATATTCCTCAAGGTTCAACCCCTGAATTTATCAATCTGTCACCGGGAAAACATCTGATTCGCATCACACGAGAGGGCTACGTTGATTACGAAGAAACCGTAACTCTTGAAGCCAATAACAACATAAAACGAACCATTGAACTTCTCGAATCCAGGAACGAAGCCGATGAGCCGGCAAAACCGGCAAATACCAAACCGACCAAAGACAGGGGGTCTGAAGAATTCCTCAAATTGGATAAACCATCAGATACACCATCAACCAAATCTCGTTCTAAGGATTCATCCAAACCCAAAGGGCGAAAAAGCAAAAAAGATGATTTGTTCTTATGAAACGCGTCATTTTTCTACTCATTTTCGTTTTATGCCTTTGTGCATTCACCGGCTGCGGTAAAAATCAGAGCGAACTAATTCTGGAATCTCTTCAGGCAGTCGAAACAGCCATGCGGCAAAATGTGGACAATCCGGAAAAACTTTTTGCAGAACTGGATGAATGTATAGAAAAATATGCCCCCGTCTGGGAAGCAAGCAGCCATCTGCTTGAACACCGCACCAAAGCATCCTTTAAGAAGGAATTCAATCTTCAGATAGAAGACTTGCGTACAGTATCGCAGGAAATCGTCGACCTTGATCTGGAAATTCAAGATCGCTTAAAAGACCAGCCCGAACTGCTCAAAGCTTATGGTGAACGAGTTCGAAGAATTGGAGCCCGATAAGTGGTCGGCTTATCGGGTGTTATTCGTGTTTCTTACTCCAATGGAACCATGCCAGATATTCGACATTTCCCTTCTTGGCTCCAGGTAAAGTGCTGTCAGCCCCATCAACAAGCGTAAACCCAAGTTCTTTGGCCATTTCGATAACACGCTCGATAGCTTCTGCCCGGATTTTAGCATCGCGAACAACTCCACCGGATCCAATTTGCTCTTTTCCAACCTCAAACTGAGGTTTTATAAGGAAAACACAATCCGCCTCATCGGCGAGATGAGGTTTTAACGGGCCTAAAATCTTGTCGAGCGAAATGAAGGAAACATCTGCCACAGCAAGCTGAATGGGATTCTGAAAAAATCCCGGCTCACAATATCTGAAATTCGTTCTTTCGATATTCACAACACGAGAATCTGTGCGGAGTTTCCATGCAAGCTGGCCATATCCGACATCCAGTGCATAGACTTTTTCAGCACCTCTCTGGAGCAGACAGTCGGTAAATCCACCCGTTGACGCACCGATATCAAGCGCAATTTTTCCCTCAATCTGAAGTTCAGAAAACCGATCCAACGCGCCAGCCAGCTTGTACCCACCACGGGAAACATACTGACTCGGCATGCCGGAAATCTGAACATCTGCATCGGGTTTTGTCGGATTACCGGCCTTGTCAATGCGCTTTCCATCGACAAAGACCTTGCCTGCCATGATCAGAGATTTTGCCTGGCTTTTTGTAGGAACGAGTTCGTGACTTACGAGCCAGTCATCAAGTCGGATTTTTTCAATCATCGAAATACCAATAAAATCGGTAAGTTTATGCCTTTGGCGACGCTTTCAGGCTTGCTTTTCCACCCTTAACAGAAACGGTAAACGCAACATTCTTGCATTTATACTTGCGCATGAGTTCAGCCTTTTCACGAGCAAGCCTGCTGACAAACTGCTCCATCGTGAACTTGTCCGTTGATTCACCGCATGCTCTCTGGGTTTCAATGTACTTTTCATACAGCGATTTGAAATATTCCGTATCCGAAAGCGGATCGATATCCACCCGACTTCCCGTCACAGAAAAAACACCGGATTTTGAAAGTCCCCGATTATACTCAAACGCCCCTGAAGTTTTTTGACGTAAACCGGCAGATTTTTCTTTTGTACCGGCACCTGCATCGATTTCCGAAACATCCTTTGCCCTGCGTTTTAATGCATTGAGCAACGAATTTTCATCCATTCCCTTGTCCTGAATCACGTTTTTACCAGTCCACGAAGGCGATGGACGGAAAGATCCACTGCCCTCTTCTGAATTGCGAGTTGCCATTTCAGACGCAGATAGCGGAAGCTTTTTCTCCAGGAGCTCTGGCTTTTTAATCGTGCTCAGTCCATTTAATGTCATGCCCTTGTCGTTATTCGTTACTGGACTAAAGGTTGGAAGAAGACCTGCATTTTCCTGATTTTTTGGTTTTAGTGTCGGCAACAGAGGCTGTTTGGCTGAATCAATGACAGGTTTTAGACTCGTTTCAGTTGAAACATGAGGATCTTTATCGTTAGATTTCGTCTTAACGCGAGTATCGGAATCACCGAGTCCGGACAGAAGATTTGTCACCCCAAACATCTGGTCATTAGCAATATCGGAGTTTTCTTTGACGGAAGAAAGATTCGTCTTTGAATTGGAAAAGATTGCATCAAAGCTATCCTCAATTTCGTCCCATCCCTCGTCAGTCAAAGAATCGAAAAATGCCTGAGACTGCTGTTGTTTTGTTGCATCGACAACACTTGAAAGGACCGCTGGTGCCGTCACGCGATTGATATCAACATTCTGAAGCTCCTCGGTTTTCTTATCATTGCTGCTGCGCTGTTCAGTCAGAGGCAGATTTGAAGTACTCGGATGTTTGGCAAAAGAAACGGGATTTCCGATATTGGTTCGGTCCTGATTGGATGCAGCCAATGCATCTTCGAGCCTGCGATTATCTTCAGCCAGACTCATTCTCTGAAGCTGTTCCTGTTTGAAAGCCGTCTTGGCGAAATCGAGCTGTTCTGCAAGCTGATGATAACGCGTTTCGGCATCTTTAGCTTCGAGCTGAAGGCGTTCCAGCGTTTTATCGAGGTCCTGTTTTTCCCGAGCAAGAGCATCACGTTCATCCGTAACTTTTTTGCATTCGCGTTTGAGCTCTTCGGTCTTTCCGTTCGAAGACTTTTCTGCCTCAAGCTTTGCATTTGCCTTATCAGACTGAATACTTTCTTCTTTACGGCGAACACAAACGATGCCAAGCAGAATCATTATCAGTCCGGCGGCTGATGCAAGTCCAATGGACTTTGGCGTAAACAAGCTGGAGGACTCATTAGCAACAGAAACCGGCAAATCCAATTGAACATCGGGTTCATCCGATAAATCCCACTCCCCATCCGATTCAACAGGTGTATCGGCAGCAACGCCAGTCACATACAAAACATCACAGCCATTTAACGTCGATTTAAATACCTGCCATTTTTGGCCGTCAGCCTCGATGCTCCCAGATTCCTTACTGGCCACAACCGCATCCCGAACAGTCTGAAACTTCTCATCCTGAGCACATCCGGTTGTATCCAGAACCGCTCCCATGTCCAGAACATCATCACCGCAGGAAATCAAGGAATGTCTGGCATTACAGCGAGCATCGTCATTGAGTTTTATTGATGTTCCAAAAGAGCCAGCAAGACAACGTTCCCGACTGTCATCAAGACAGCGATAAACAAGTCTCTCAAGTGTATTTTCACGAATATGCAGGACAACACCACTCACACCGGTTTGGTCTTTTAATGCTGACAAAATTCCTGCAGCCTGCTCGTCATTGGAAGAAGCTATCGCGTTTTGAGCCGCCAAGTCGACAAAAGCAAGCGTTTTTGCCGATTTAAGAATATCATTTTCCTGCATCAAACCAATGACATCCACTTTTTCCGGCGTTTCAACATTCTGCAGCTCTCCCAGAACAGGAGTCACAGTGGGAGTTACCAGACGAATTTTTTTGGCAACAACAGGACTGTCATTTGCCGAAATGCGTTCATCTTCGGTCATTGTCTGGAAAATCTGAAGAAGGTCCTTATCTTCCTGCGAAAGAGCATTCAACAGATCCGAAGGGCCCCCCAACACATTCGCTGTCGGTTCAGCCTGTGCAACTGCATTTTCAGACGATTGAATTTCAACGTTCTGTATTTCCGGTGCTTGTTCCGAGCATTGGGAGCTCCATCCCAAAACAGCACCTGCAGTCATTATTCCAGACAAAATGATGTAAAAAATACTTTTCTTATTCATCTTCTATCTCCCGAAAAAAGCACTCGCTTATTACCAGAGTTTCGCTTGATTGCATAGCATTGTATTAGGGATTTGGGGGCCTTGCTATTGGCCAAAGGCCAATACGCAAGGCTGCGCGGTCTATTGGCCAACAGATCCGTTGTACACAACGGATCTGCCGGCCAATACGGCCGCGCAAACCTGTATCGTGCATGCATTAGCGCCTGAGGACTTTACGTCTTATTTTGGAAGAAAACGCCTTAAATTCTTCAGGAATAATAAAACGAGCCGCAACGGCAGCAAAGATCAACCCAATCGTACCAGCGACACCGAGAGTCCAGAATACCTGCCAGAAATGCGAATCAATATGTACCAGTCCGGCAATGTAAAGCCCCAAATAACTGCCGCCACCAGCCAGCGCACCAAAGAATGCCCCAATCCCCAGGTATTTTAAGAGATAATATGGCTTAAAATGCTCATTCTGACGATGATAAAAAACTACAATCGATGAACATTGCAATCCCATTCCAATACAGGAACCATAAGCAAGTCCTGCAACCCCATATTGCTGACTCAATAAATAATAAATCGGAATGGAAAGTGCGGTTGCACTCGTCATCAAAATGACCGGTGTCAAAGTGTTTTTAGCCGCATAAAAAGCACGAACACTCACCATCTGAACAGTCCAGAATACAATGGAAATGGCAAGAATTCTCAGAATCATTGCTGTTGTTGCCGTATCACCTCCGCTAAATTTCCCACGTTCATAAATGAGGGAAACCATGGGCTCTGCCAGAACGACAAAAAAACCAATCATAATCATCGACAACAGAATGACATTTTTAAGCGTTTTATGGAGTGTTGATGCGACTTCCCCATACTCACCTTTTGCTGAAAGCTGAGAAAGATACGGCAATGCAGCCTGTCCAGCCGCCTGACCGACAATAGCAATCGGTACAAGCACAAGCCGTCTGGCATAATTCAGCCAGCTTATGGAACCGGCTTCCATCGATGAACCGATAATGCGACCAATCCATTCATCCACAGTTGTCAGACTTGCACCAAGCAAAAGTGGCAGCGTCAGCAATAGATATTTTTTGAAATCGGCATCCTTAAAACCAAATATCGGCTGATAGCGAATCTTCTTTTTCAAAAAGATAAACGGAATGAGGAAAGGACCTGCAAATGCGCCAACCAACGCGCCAATGGCAAATCCTTTCATTCCCATAACGTCCCCACCAAGCACAACGCCAAAGATGATAATGCTTAGATTATAGACAAGAGGCGCCAGTGCGGATGGAATAAACTGTCCTCTTGCCATCAGAACCGCCATCATTAAACCGCCAATATAATGAAATATCTGACCCGGCAAAACGACACGCGTCATTTCAACAGTTCGGCTTATCTGATCGGCATTAAACCCGCTGAACATCAATTCGGAAAGTGGTGTTGCAAAAATCCAGCATAAAGCAGTGCCAATGAGCATGAACGTCCCCATTGTCGTCGCAATGAGAGAAAATAGGCGCTCAGCTTTTTTAGGTTCATTTTTCGCGATATAACCGGCAAAAAGCGGAATAAAAGTTATGGAAAATGTCCCGCCGGCGAGGAAATAGTTCATGATATCCGGCAACATGAAGGCCGCATTATAGGCGTCCGTGGCTTCACCGGCGCCAGCCTGATAGGCTATGACAGCTTCCCTGACAAACCCAAGCAAACGCGAGCACAAAATGCCCATTGACAAAATCAATGCAGCTAAACCAACTCGCTTGACCTTGGTTTGAATATCCTTATCGGCACTATTCTCATCCGGTTTGTCAGCATTTCCGAAAGTGCCCCCCTCTTTGTCGGTACTATCTGTATTTGAAATATCAGCCGATTTTTCATCAGCCGACGCAGAAACTGAATCCTCGACTGGTTTTCCAGTTTCGAGTTCAGCAACATCCTTGTCTGAATTTTCTGTCGTCATTCTTATTCTTCTGTCGATTGGTCTTCGGTAACCCCCAGAGAAAACTCTCCATCCTTCTCTGTATTAGAACACGCTTCGAGCTGAATTTGTAGTTTTCGGTCTTCTTCGCGCCTTCTGGCGCGAGCCAGACGCGCCCGGATGCTGAATATCAAAATGACTAAAGCCGCAATGGCAATTCCAAAACAAGCTGCTCTTGGCATCAAAGCCAAAGCACCTTCCGGCTGAGCATTTTCATCACCATCCAAAACACCAGGTTCTTTGTGAACCTGAATTTCCGCAGTCATGTTTTGAACCAAAGCATCGAGCATGTTTGCAGAAAAATCTGCATTCATCGGTAAATAAATAAAAACTTGCGCAAGCGCATTATCAGCCGGAATGAGTAATGAAGTCTGACGAATTTCAGCCCCATTCAAAGCTTTGATGGAATTCAAAGTTCCGTCATTTCGCAGGACTTCCATCATCCCCATCAATGGTTCTTCATGTACAATGCGGGTTTGCATGACATGAATACGAGATATTTGAGAAAGAGCGGCCTCAGAATCTTCAAGATGCTTTTGAAGAGCCTGAGGTGTTCCCAATGCATATCCCTGATGAATAGTAAGGAAAACAGCCCCCAGTTCACCATTTTCGCCAATCAGTCTGCAGGCAGCCCCAGCCTTAGCCCTAAGTTCTTCAGAGCAGGATGAAAATGCGACATTTTCCGGCCATGGAATGGAAACATATTCATCCGAATAAAAGAAGCCCTCATCGGCATAAGCCAGCGCAGAAAAAACAAACGCCGCAAAAGCGGCGCAAAACAATCTTAAATAATAGAGCATGAAACAACCTGCAGCATGCAGCAAAAACCGGATTAGTTTTTCGCAGACAATGCCTGAAAAACAACATAGAGATCGCGCAGTACATCAGCAAACCGAGCATAACGATTTGCAGGATCAAACTCCGTACACCATCGAATAACCTGAACGAGATCCGGAGGAAGGTTGGGTCTCAGATTATTGATATCCGGAACGGCTCGTTTGCTGAGTATTTCCTGAGCGAGCGTATCAACCGATCCGAACTGGTAAGGGCTTTTTCCCGTAAGCATATAGTAGAGACACATGCCAAAGGAGAAAATATCAGCCTGAGCATTGGTATTTTGCAAATCAAACCGAAGTTCCGGAGCCACAAACGGCAAATCAGCGAGCATTAACTGTGAATGAGTTTCAACATACAAACGCTGTCCGAAATCGTAAATCATTGGAGTCACCACACCATCATGATTTTCAAAGATAATGTTGGTGGGTTTAAGACTACCATTGACGAATCCATGCTGATGCGCGAACTCCATCGCCTGACCGATAAGAATTGCGATTTGAACGGCGACAGCCGGCTCAAAAGCTCCGTTCTCATGAATACAAGCCGTCAGCGTCTGGCGTTTCATATCCGGCATCAAATAAGCATGAGACTCCGGATAACGGGCATATATCGACTGAAAATACGAGTTTTCTGTCGAAAGAGCTTCAGCTCGTCTCATCCCTTCATCAAAGACAGCTTTAGCGACATCATCATCGACAATGAAACATTTTATGCCATAAAGTTCATCGGGATTGTCGATTGTTGATACCGCTCCAATCCATGCGTGCTTTAAAACTGAATCAAGCCGGCGAATCTTATAGATTGTTTCAAGTTCCCCAGGAAGCGAAGCGCCAGGAATCATCTGACGTAACAAACCTGAAGGATTTTGAGGCTGAACAGAGGCACTATCACCTGCAGCTCTGAACGGAGAAAGAATGCTTTGAGAAACAGAGGATGAAACCTTGGATGGCATTGAGAGCTGATCAAATACAGCACTCATTCCAGTCGATGAAGTTCGAGACGGTGTCACAGATGGAAGCGGCTTCGACGGTGTCACAGATGGATAAGGTTTCGATGGCGTCATTGCAAGCTGTGGCTGCGAAGGCGGCATTGAAGTCAATGGCAACGACGACTCCGATGGACGGTCTTCCGAGTCTATAATCGGAGCCATTGCAGGACTGCTCTTTGTGGCATCAATCGTCAGATTCGCACTCAAACGAAATCCTGAACCAATTTTCTTTAATCCATCAAGAAGCTCTGTCGCATTCTGAAAACGATGTGCCGGATTTACACTTAATCCAATCTGAATCAGTGGAGCAAAATCGCCTGGAATACTGTCAGACAGGTCCATCACACCATCATGAGTGCTATAAAATGCCCGCAGTTCATCGATATTCTGCACCTGTATTGGAGCAAAACCTGTGAAGGCATAATACATACAGGCACAAAGAGAAAAAACATCCGACGCTTCAGTTGCATTGTCAAACGAATCTATCTGTTCCGGTGCAAGATAAGGCAACTGTAAACCAGGATCGAGTTCTGCAGTCTCGTAATACCCGGCAAAATTCAAAATTCTCGGTGAAAGTCTGTTTCCCTGCTCATTCAACAAGATGTTATCCGGTGAAATACCCTTGTGAATGATATTCATCGAATGCGCCATCGACACAGCATCAATAATACTCAAAAAGAGTTCTGTCATCTCTTTTGGCGCAAACTGTGATGTACGACGATACACTTCAAGCGTCTGTCCCTGAAGCAATTCCATCACAGAAAGTGTTCCACCCTTCATTTCAATGTTCGAAACATGAACAATATTGGGATGATTTAAACGCGCCTGTGCCCGGAATGATGCAACAAACTTCTCCTGTCTCTGCTTCCAGTTCTCTGCGGTATCGTCACCAACCATCATTTTGAGCACGCATTCCACATCCAGACGCGTATCAAAACACTTCATGGTTGCCGTTGCTCGTCCTTGTTTCAGGATTTCTTCAACGTAGTAACGATCCAAAAGGATCTCACCAACTTTAGGAACTAACTGCATCTTCTGTGGTTACCCGAGAGAAATGTTAATCAGGACAATTGTCCAATCAGAAACATTATATGTCTAAACCTTTCAAACCATCTTGTCAATTTTCGTAAAGCCCAACGTTTAATTTCACTCTATACATCCCAAACACACTGACATTTGCCTGTCTGTTCGTGTTTTCTCTACTCACCAAAAAAAGAACGCATTTTCACGCGTTCAGATTTGCCAAATGTGCACAAATCCATTGCGGCAATTTGCGCTTCAGCCACTCCCTGTGTCCAACACGACGAATCCGGAAGTTCCATCACATCCATGAGGTCATCATTTTCATCGCAAATATCCCGGATTTCGAAATTTTCCTGGTCTGAATCCCCCACAGGAATCCCCATTTCTTCGGCATCTTTTGCAGAAATAAAGGAACGCATCGGCAATCCGTGTGTTCTGCAAATATAGGGACGAGCCGCATAAATTCTGCATAACCCCGCTTCATCGAGGAATGGACAGCCCCCTTTTTCATGGGCTTTTTCCTGCCCAATATTGGGAAAAAGCTTGCGAATGACAGCAGCTTCCGCCTGCGTCATCGTCAATTCATCCCGACAGCATCCGCAACATCCCGGTCGGCATTTCAACTCTATGCCCTGCTGCTTCAGATTTTCGGTAATCTGTGCACATAAGACGTCTATTTTTTGATAAAAGGCCATCATGGTGTCGACAATTTTCTCTGGTGTAAACCCATTTGCCTCGCGATATTCCTGACTAATTTTCATTTTTTATTCCGATTTAATCCTCTGACAGTTCGAAACACAGCCAATCGGGGCTGTTTATATCGAAGCACGAGGGTGTCCCCCCTAAAACAATCCGCGCTGGGAACCTCTTGCTTCGTAAGGTTTTCCGAGGTGTTCATAAGCCCGACGCGTTGCAATTCGACCATTTGGCGTTCGCTGCAAAAATCCCTGCTGAATCAGATAGGGTTCATATACGTCTTCAATCGAATTTTCGTGTTCCCCCGTTGCTGCAGACAAAGTTTTAAGCCCAACCGGACCGCCATCAAACTTATCGATAATCGTCTCGAGAATCTTGTGGTCCATGCGATCAAATCCGACAGAATCGATACCGAGCATGCCAAGACTACGATCCGCAAGCTCTCTCGTAATCGAGGAAAAGCCCTGAACATTGGCAAAATCGCGAAGTCGTGAAAGCAGACGATTGGCAATTCGTGGCGTTCCACGACTTCGCCTGCCGACCTCACACACCGCATCCTCATCGATCGCAATATTCAGAAGGCGAGCCGATCTGCGCACGATTTGTTCAAGTTCTTCCGGCGTGTAATACTCCAGGCGTGCGACATGACCGAAACGATCTCGCAGTGGATTTGTCAGCAAATCTGGGCGAGTTGTCGCACCAATGAGCGTAAAATGCGGCAAATCCATCTTTATCGACCGAGCCCCAGGCCCTTCACCAATGATGACATCGAACACAAAATCTTCCATCGCCGGATAGAGATTTTCTTCGATAATCGGATTCAAGCGATGAATTTCGTCAATAAACAGCACATCTCGCGGTTCAAGCGAGGTCAAAAGACCGGCTAAATCACCTTTTTTTTCGATAGCAGGCCCCGAAGTCGATTTGATGTTCACGCCGAGCTCGTTGGCGCAAATCTGAGCCAGTGTCGTCTTGCCAAGTCCCGGAGGCCCGGAAAGAAGCAGATGACACAGGGGCTCACCGCGCATGGCCGCTGCTTTTACGAAAACCTGAATGTTTCCGACTTCCGACTTCTGACCGACATATTCAGAAAACTGAAGTGGTCGAAGAGATTCACAGAGATTCTTTTCAGAAACACAGGTCACGGTCGGACTCAGCGTCTGATTTTCCCGTTCCGAAAAGCTGCTTTCTGTTTCGGAATTTTTCTTCACTCGCCGTCTTGGTGGATGTTTTTCGTCCTGATCAAACATATTTTCTCGTTGAACGTTTCAGACCAGGGGCATCTCAGCCTCTGCTTTGATGCCTCCGGTTATTAATGTGGCGCCTTCCAGGCGATCCTGAAGAAAGCATTCGCTTGTGCTTCGCATGCGAATGCTATCAATTATAATTGATTTACCCCCCAAGCGTTGCATGCAACGCCGGAGCATTGCACATTGCACATTGCTAATTGTTCATATTCTTCAGCGCCCAGCGAATTTCGCCCTGAACATCGAGTTCGTCACCGGATTCGTCGAGTTTTTGAAGAACGCGTTCGATATCGGCATCGGCAAATCCAAAGTTTCGAAGCGCGGAGCGCGTATCCTCGTGAAGAGATGTCGGGCTTTTTTTGAGCTGAATTTCGGGAATTGAATCGGTGAAATGAAAGGATTCAAGCGTTTTCTGGAGTTCAAGCACGAGTCTATCGGCGACTTTAGCACCGATTCCGGGCACTTTTTTAAGTGTTGCAACATCGCCCGAGAGCACGGCGACCTGAAGTTCTGCAGGCGTCATGCAATCGAGCAAAGTCATGGCGAGTTTTGCGCCAACGCCTTTAACGGACGAGATGAGGAGCGTAAAAAGCTTTCTTTCGTCGCGAGTTTTGAAGCCGTAAAGCTCGATGGCATCTTCACGAACCTGTGTATAGACGTGCAATTCGACATCATCGTTGACATTCATCGTTTCGAGATTTCTCGTTGCGACAAACAGTCTGTATCCGACGCCGCTCTGTCCAGCTTCGACGATGACTTCATTGCCATCGATGAGAATGACTTTTCCGCGTATGAATCCGATCATGGGTCAATCCATAAAAAAGGGCGGATGCGTATTGGCAAAGCCAATAGCAGCCGCGAAGAGCGCCGTATGCCCGGGACCGGGCATAGGCGCGCACATCAATCCGTCACAGGCGCATAATCGACCTGTCGAAGTGCCTCATAGAGCCCGATTGCCGTAGAAACGGCCAGATTCAGGCTTCGAATATTGTCCTTTCGAATCGGGAGGGTCACGCACTGCGCCTCGAACTGCATGCGAACGGCCTCAGTCAGGCCGCGCGTTTCAGGACCAAAAATCAGTGCATCGCCGAGCTGGTAGCGAACATCCGTAAATTTTCGCGGTGTTTTGGTCGTGAAAAGATGCATCCTTTCGGGCGGAAACAGAGCCACAATCTCATCGAAAGACTCGTGCACTGTCAGATGGACATTCGGCCAGTAATCCAAGCCGGCGCGTTTAAGTTTCGTGTCGTCGAGCTCAAACGCAATGGGCTTAACCAAATGAAGATGCGTCGCCGTACCCGCACAAAGTCTTGCGATCGTACCGGTATTGGGAGGAATTTCAGGTTCGACGAGCACGACATGAAAATGTCTGTCCGCAGGCGTTCCGATTTCAGGAGAAGGAGGAAATGTAGGTATTGTCATGATTTTTCAACATCACAGACATCGCACATGAGGCGACGTCAAAAAAGGCACGAACCGCCGCCCAAACGCGGCGAACAGCGAGCATATACACCATTGACGGGCATTTGCACGCAAAAAGGCTCAGCCATGAGTACGGGCAAATTCGCGGATAAAATCCGCCAGAACGCGACAGCCTTCCACAGGAAATGCGTTGAAAACCGAAGCGCGAAGGCCGCCTGTTTCGCGATGACCTTTCAGTCCAAGCATATCACTTTCTTCAGCCAGTTTAACAAATTCCGCATCCAGTTCAGCATTTGGCGAACGAAATGAAATATTCATCAACGATCGGCATGATTTTTCGCCGACGTGACGGAAAAATCCATGCGTCTCGTCAATGGCATTTCGAATGATGTTGGCCTTTTCGAGGTTTGCCGTATAAACGCCTTCCAGGCCGCCATGCTCATCGATCCAGTCGAGCATCTGCTTCATCATAAACAGCGCAAACGTCGGCGGCGTGTTGAGCATCGATCGATTTTCGGCAAGACGTCTGTAATTGAACATCGACGGGCGATTTTCGGTCTGACATGACTCGAGAAAACTGCGTTTGATGATGACGACACAGCAACCGGCGATGCCGAGATTTTTCTGAGCCGAAGCGAATATCAGGCTATGTGCATTGACATCGATCGGGCGACTGTACATGTTGCTGCTCATATCGGCAATGAGCGGATAATCCGTTTTCGGAGCCTTCTGCCATTCGGTACCGAGAAAGCTGTTGTTGGCGCAGTAATAGACATATTTGGGGTTCTGGCTGTAATGGATTTCGTCATCGGATGGAATGTGTTCAAAGCCAGATTCTGCGCCGTCGTATGCGTAATGAATCGGGACATAAAATGCCGCATCGCGCATAGCATTTCGCGTCCAAAAGCCTGTGTGAATGCAGTCGATGTGGTCGCCGGGTTTGGTCAGTTCCGCAGGAATCTGACAGAACTGAAGGGTTGCGCCCCCCTGCATGAAAAGCACGTCGTAATCGTCAGGAATATTGCCGATTCTTCTGAACTGTGCATCGAGTGCGAACATCAGGTCGTCGAACCACTTCGATCGGTGACTGATTTCGAGAATGCCGGCACCCATTCCGATATCCCACAAGGCTTCCTGTGCTTTTTGAATAACATCTTCGGGCAAATGCGCCGGACCGGCGACGAAATTCCATTTTCTTCCCATACGTTTTCCTATTTATTGCGGAAGGCGTTACGTGATGATGATTTGCGGGAGGCGTTGCAGGCAACGCCTCTACTCGCTATGCCCGTCGGGCATACGCTCGTTTTCGCCGCTATGGCCTGCGGTCATACGCGGCTCATTTTGAGATGGGCATTATCCTTGAAGTTTTAGAGAGGAAACGCCAAAACCAAGGGATATGTTCAAACAGTCAGGGCTATATTGCA
>JAZRWV010000416.1:0-1713 GCA_045599925.1 Myxococcota bacterium | reverse complement strand
TGGTATGATGGATATAAGCTCGATCGCACGAGTTTTTATAATCCATGCTCGGTTGTCAACGCGATACTCGACCAAGAATATGGTAGCTATTGGACACAGACAGGCTCTTATGATGCCTTAAAAATATATATACTCATGAATTTTGAAGGCATTCGGGACGATGTATTATCGATGATTGCCGGCGGTAAGGTGAGTGTTAATGTAACTAAATATATGAATACGATGACTGATTTCTATTCAAAGGATGACGTATTCACTTATTTAATTCACCTCGGCTATCTGGCTTATGATCAGAAAAACGCCAAATGTTATATTCCAAATCAGGAAATTCGCGGTGAATGGATTAATTCGATTGAAAATAGCCCTGACTACGCACAAGCCATTCGCATTGTGAAGCGTTCAGAAGACTTACTCGACCTCACCATCAACGGCGATGAAGCTGCCATCGCGCAGGCACTCAACGATTCGCACGAAGAACTGTGCGCCAATTTGCAATACAACAACGAAGGCTGTTTCCAGAGCGTCATTCGACTGGCCTATTTTTATGCCAATACGCGCTACACCGTCGTGAGCGAAATGCCCGGTGGCAAGGGATTCGCCGATATCGCATTTATTCCCTATATCCCCAATATCCCCGCCATGATCGTCGAACTCAAGCGCAACAGCACCACCGAAACTGCGCTCACGCAGATCGAGAATAAACAGTACTGTAACGCGCTCAAGCAATATCAGGGCGATCTGCTATTCGTCGGTGTCAATTACGACGAAAAGACGAAAGAGCATACGTGCCAGATTAAAAGGTTCGTGGTGTAAGAGGAGGAATCATCATGGGACTCTATGTCAATCCAAGTGAAGCACTGTTACGACAGGGCATGAATTCAAAGATCTACGTCGACAAATCGATGATGATCCACGAGCTCAATAACCTTATCAATTCAGAGCAAAAGTATGTTTGCGTTTCACGTGCGCGTCGCTTTGGCAAATCGATGATGAGCGGCATGCTCGTCGCCTATTACAGCAAAAAGGCCAATTCGCGTCCGTTGCTCGAAAAGCTCAAAATTGCACAAAGTCCCGATTTTGAAACGCATCTCAATCAGTATAACGTGATCTGCTTTGACATGAATGCGTTTTATTCCAACTCCAATGGCGATGAAGACATTGTGCCGTTGTTTACAGCCGAGATTCGCGAGGAATTGCAGGAAGAATTCCCGGATTGCGGCATTAAAGATACGGATTCACTCGATAAATGTATTACGCGTATTTATCAAAAAACTGGCGAACAATTTATACTCATTATCGATGAATACGATGTTCTCGTGCGCGAACAGGTTAACGCAACGATATTTAATCCGTACCTGAGATTTCTCAACGGTATGTTTAAAAATCTCTCGCTTTCGCCGGCTTTTGCACTCGTTTATATTACAGGTATTTTGCCGGTCGTGCGCGACAAAATTCAATCAAAACTCAATGTATTTCGCGAATATACCATGGTCAACGCCAGACAGTTTACGCCTTTTGTCGGTTTTACCGAAGACGAAGTAAAGGCGTTGTGTGCTGAACACGATATGCGCTTTAACGAATGCAAACGCTGGTATGATGGATATAAGCTCGATCGCACGAGTTTTTATAATCCATGCTCGGTTGTCAACGCGATACTCGACCAAGAATATGGTAGCTATTGGACACAGACAGGCTCTTATGATGCCTTAAAAA
>JAZRWV010000415.1:0-4910 GCA_045599925.1 Myxococcota bacterium | reverse complement strand
TGCCAGCTGTGGTGCATTCCTGCATTTTTGCAGCTGTGTCGCATGTTTGCTGCTGTCCCTTTTCTTTGCAGGAACATGAGGTTGCATCAAAATCTTTGCCTGCAGCAGTGCATTCTACCATTTTAGTTGCAGTATTGCAGTTCGCATTATCTACGCACGCACCCGCGTTGCATATTTTATTGGCGGTTGCACAGTCGACTTTGACTTCCGAATCATTGACGCATTTGATGGCAATTGTGCCATCGCAGCGGTCTTCACATTTTCCGCCATCATCATCGTTATCGCATGCATAGACACCAACCATTGAAAGCGCAATAAGGGCTGCCAAAAACTTTTTATTCATGTTTCTTCTCCTATAAGCGATTCATATCGCAAAGACAAAATCGCGCGTTAGACACCCATGCCTAAGCGCGCAGAAAACGTTGTCTCTCTAGTTGAGTCAGAATAAAGAATCAAGTTTTTTTACGGTATTAAAATCGCAAAATTATAAGGAAATACCTAAGAATCCACTCTACATGTCGTTTGGTGGAGGTGTGTGTGGGTGTAATTTATGGTTGATTAGGCCGCACACATATATACGGGCTGCGGCGAATCTCACAAAATGAAATGCACTGGTTGATGAACGATAGAAGCAAAAAACGCAGCGGATTTCATATTCGAAGTTTGGACACGGGCTAGCCCATCGCCCTTGTCGTAATTATTATTTGATTAAAATTTCCAGGTATCAATGCTCAGAAATTCAATATCGAGTATTTCAAAATTGCGTTTCCCTTTGGGCGCATTCACAATGGCTTCATCTCCAATGCGTTTTCCAATCATTGCTCGCGCGATTGGACTTACAATGGATATTCTTCCATGCTTGCTGTCTGATTCGTTTTCTCCAACAATTGTATAGGTTACTTCTTCATCCGAATCGACATCGAGAAGATGAACTGTTGCACCAAATACAACGCGATCTCCTGATAGTGTGGACGGATCGATGACATCTGCCGTGGCTATGAGTGCTTCGACCTCTTTTTCTCGTCCATAAATAAATCCCTGCTGCTCTTTGGCATAGGTGTATTCTGCATTTTCACTCAAATCGCCGTGTGCTCGGGCTTCTTCAATTGCTTTGACATTTGCGGGTTTGTCGATTTCTCGAATTTGTTTAAGTTCTGCTTTGAGCTGCTGAAAACCATACGGTGTCATGGGATGACGTTCGACTGCCATTTTTTCTTCCTGATTAATGTGGAATAAGCCACCAGACAAATGAAAACCGCCGAAACGCAATCGTTTCGGCGGCTGTTGAATATTTAATTTTAGGCGTAATTTCTTACGCAACACTCTAAGTCTAGGTCAAAGAATGGGTAATATCAAGGATAATTTATGAACTGCAACGTTCTGCAGAGATGACACCTGGTGTTCTTTGGATATTTCTAAGCAGCATATTGAGTTGCTTGATGTCGACAACCTGAACTTCAAACGTCAGAATACCCTGCATCGAATCGCTTAAGGTGCGGCAATGTGTCTGTGAAATATTGATCTTCATTTCACTCATGACTTTGATGACATCCTGTAGAATACCAATCCGGTCTGTCGCAACAACCTGAATGTTGACAGAACGCGTAGCCTGAGTGGCATCTGCCATTCGTGGATCCCAATGGCATTCGACATGCCTTTCCGGTTCAAGGTTGCGAATACGCGGACAGTTCATGTGGTGAATAGCCAGTCCTCGGCCTCGCGTAATGAATCCAACAATGGGTTCTCCTGGTACTGGTGAACAACATTTCGCAAAATGTATGGCAAGGTTGTCGATGCCATCCACACAGACATTGGTTTGTGCTCGTTTGGTGATCTTTTCAAGAACGCGCTCTTCCCTCATCATCTGTGGGGGAATGGAAGTCTCTAGTGTCGCAGGCTCTGGCTCTTCAACTTCGGCCGTGTAGGGTTGGACTTTTTCAATAAAGCTTTCAGGCGGCAGTTTTTCTGAACCCAGTGCAACATAGAGTGCTTCCAGATTCTGAAGTTTCAAGGATGAAAGAATTTTAGGAAGTTCAGGAAGTTTCTCAAACTGATTGAGGTTGAGGCGAATCTTCTTCAGGTACTTTTCTGCAAGCTGATTCCCGACGAGTTTGTGCGTGTTTCTTTCTTCCTGCATCAGGAATTTGTTAATTTTGCTTTTGGCTCGGTTCGTCGCAACCATCTGAAGCCAGTCACTTTTGGGTTTCTGGTTGCTTCGTGTGATGATATCAACGACATCCCCGGTCTTTAACTCATATCGCAGGGAAACGATATTGCCGTTGACGAGTGCTCCCGAGCAGTGATCCCCGACTTCGCTGTGAACTGCATAGGCAAAATCGATAGGACATGAGCCCAGCGGAAGTGCTTTGATTTCGCCATTCGGCGTAAATACAAATACGTCGTCGTTAAATAAGTCGACTTTGACGGAATTGAGAAAATAGTTGGAATCTCCCGTGCCCGCCTCATCGTGGAATTCAACAAGCTGGCGCAGCCATTCAAAATCACGGGCATCTTTGGCCGGGGTGATGTTGCCTTCTTTATATTTCCAGTGAGCCGCAATGCCTTCTTCTGCAACCTGATCCATCTCATAGGTTCGAATCTGAACTTCAAAATGTTCTCTTTCCGGACCAATAACGGATGTGTGAAGTGAACTGTACTGGTTTGCTTTTGGACGGGAAATATAGTCTTTAAAACGGTTTTCAACCAGAGTCCACATCCCGTGAACAATACCAAGCACGTGATAGCATTCAGCTTTGGTGTTGACAATCACTCTGAATGCAATGATGTCGTGCAGATTTTCAAACACACCATCACTTCGCTTGAGCTTCCGATAGATGGAATAGATGTGTTTGACACGTCCTTTGAGTTTGAAATCTGTAATGCCTTCCGCAATAAGCGCATCATGAAGAATGCCTTTGACGCGTTCAATGTAATCGCGTTTGTCCTGGAGAAGATGCTCAATTTTATCATTGAGTTCCTGATATTCTTCCGGATGGAGATATTTGAGACAGATGTCTTCAAGCTCTGCTTTCATCCATTCAATACCGAGGCGATTGGCAATCGGAACGTAAATATCGAGTGTTTCCTGGGCAATGGAGGCCTGCTTGTCAGGCCGCATATGCTGCAGCGTTCTCATATTATGAACACGATCTGCAAGTTTGATAAGGATACATCTCAGATCGCTGTTCATTGCAAAAAGCATCTTGCAGAAATTGGCTGCCTGTCGCTCTTCTTTTGAGGTGAACTGATATTTGTCGAGTTTTGTGAGTGCATCAACTAGATCTGCAATTTCTGCCCCAAATTCTTCGACAATGTCATGATGGGTTGTTTCGGTGTCTTCAACCACATCATGTAATAGTGCAGCACAAATACTGGCTTCATCCAGCTTTAGCTGGGTTACGAGTTTCGCAACGCCAAGCGGATGAATGATGTAGGGTTCCCCGGATTTTCTGCGCTGAAGAAGATGCTTGTCATAGGCATATTCATAGGCCCTGCGAATGAGGTCTTTATCAGCTTCGGGATGATAGCTGAGAAGTCTTCCGATAAGACTGTCATACATTTTTTCAATGTCGATTCGTTCGGTTTTAATCTGTTCGATATCAACACCGGCCTCTGTTAAACGGGCAATCTGCTCGTCTTTTAGCTGAATATCATTCATCGCAGGAAACCTTATGATGGAGAAATTTGAGTTTTATTCTCAGAAACAGCAAGTGGTAAGGGATGAATTAAAGATCAATATCGCCGCTCATATTTCCGGACATGGCTGACATGCGGTTGAGACGATCCTGAGCATCGGCGAGTATCTGTGTGTTGTCGACTTTGACAAAAGCCAGGACGTCACCTTCTTTGCAGTCTTCAGGAAGAAGGGCTCGGGGAATATCAGCCATAACATCGTCGAATTCAACGCGGGCAATGTCGTCACAAATGCTGTCGATAACAATACGCATAAAGACTCCTTGAATAGAAAAGTGCAGGTCAATACTGCAGGATTATGAAAAAACGGCGCATATAAATGCGCCGTGATAATTTACGTCCAAATGGCAAATTGGCCAAAAAAACGGGGGTGGATTTCGTTCACGAGAACATGAATGAATGCCCATTAAATGTCGAAAATGTTGTCAGCGGCCCCCGCGGCCGGCTTTGTCGATTTTGATGCTTTAGCTGCTGGCTTTTCAGCAGATTTTTTTGCAACAGGGGCGGGAGCCGGTGCGGCCGTTCCTCCGCTTATTGGACAAACCTGCGGGCGAAGTTTGTCTACAATGGCAGGACCGATGCCTTTGATACGGGTTAAATCATCCGCCGATTTGTAAGCTCCCTGGCTGTTTCTTGAGGCAATGATGGCTTCCGCCTTTTTTTCACCAATACCTTTCAGATTCTGGAGTTCTGATGATGAGGCCGTATTGATATCGATACAGCCTCCAGCGGGGGCTGAAGCTGCTACACCAACTGCTGCTGATGCTGCTTTTTTACCGGCTGTCGATGCTTTCGGAGCTGACTTGGTGGTGCCTTTAGGGGCCGGTGTGCCTAGAATTTCGAGTGTTTCGTTGTTCTTTTTTATGCGTTCAATCGCGTCGACGCGAAAATCTTCATCGGAGCCTTCTGCCATAAGGAACTGTTTATAATAATCGTTCGCAGTGACATAGTCGGCTTTGCTTTCGTAAACGCGTCCCATATTGTAAAGAATGGATGATTTAGAGGGATCGGCTTGATAGGCTTCATTGAATTTTGCAATTGCTGTATCAAAGTCATCATTCTCATAGGCTGCAGCGGCTTCTTTTATGAGGTTTTTGGTATTGGCTGGTTTTGCCATGACATTAAATCCGCAAGTCAGCATGAAAATGGCTGTGATCAGGATGATGAGTGAACGAAGTGATGATTTCATAATAGCCTCCTGAAAGACAAAAAAGACT
>JAZRWV010000414.1:0-7986 GCA_045599925.1 Myxococcota bacterium | reverse complement strand
TTGTAGTAATCTCTGTATTCAAAATTTTTTCCAGATGTGAGTATTTCCTGGTATTCCTCATTACATCTTTTCTCCCCCAGATTACGCAATTCAGTGATTTGCTGGACTAATGGATTGGTTTCTGACAAGCCCATCAAATAAGCATTAATTTTATTTTGACATTCAGGTTGAATTTTCATTACCCGGCTGCCAACTTCATCATCGCTGAAAACTATGCAGTCATGAAACGCTTGATAATATGAATCTAAACGATTGAAACATTCGACCTCATTTTTACTACTTTCAGCAAAACTATTACGGGATAAACATTGCACAGTTTTGCTATCAATGTTGTGACGACGGATATCGTAAAGAAGTCCATTTTCACATTTGTTTTTAGCATTCAATGCACACTGCGCATCACAAGGGACTTCTGTTATCCCATTTTCTTTAATCAATCCTTTTTGGATAATGTCTTGGTATTCATTATTGCATTCATTGACAACCCTCTGCCAGTGAGACTTTTCGTTATTGTAATCATGATGAGCGAGGATGAATAAAATAATGCCAATAACCCAAAATGCGATGACAATCGGATAAACAGACTGCGTAAATTTGCCAGTTTTTTTAATATTAAGAGCTTTTTTGACCGGTGTGTGTGAAAGCATTTCGGTCTGTTTAAGTGTGGATATCGGAACAGGTGTTTGGCGTGGTGTATTATCATCGATGGCGGCCCAGATATCGAGATTGCCGGGCTGACCATATCGGGTGACGTTGTCGAACTGTTTGGAAAGCGCCTCCATATTGGTGAGAGAATCGGCACTGTAATGGAAACGGTTGTTGGCAAAGTCCGTAAAAATATTGCGCAGCTGCTCATAATCACAGAGTCGTTTTTCGACAGCAGGTTCGAGCATTTTTCTGAGAACATTGACGATTTCCGGCGGGACGAGTTCGAGATGAGGCTCGATGATGAGATGAAAATCCGAGACCTGCATCTGACCTGGATCGACGCCGCAGAGCATATAAGCCAGTGTTGCACCAAGCGCATAGATATCGGAGGCAGGACACGGTTTGCCCATGAGTTGTTCCGGCGGCATATAACCGCAGGTTCCTGCGATTGTCGAACCGCCGCCCTGAACTTTTGGATTTGAAACTGCCCCGAAATCGATGAGAAAAATCTCGTAATCGCGACTGCCAGATCGCCGGCACATGATATTGGCGGGTTTGAGATCGCGATGAATGATGGGCGGATCGTGATGATGCAGTTTTTCCAGAAGATTGATAAGTTCGATTGCGAGCTCGAAAACGCGGTTCAGGCTGAAGCGATATCCGGATTTAATCATATCATTCAGGGATCGGCCCTCGATGAATTCCTGAATGATGAATGCACGCGGTTTGGGCTGATCGAGGAATTCCGGCGATTCGTAAAACTCGGCAATGCCTTTGATATGCAAAGAACGAAGTGTTTCTGATTCGCGATGAAACAGCTCATATTCTTTCCAGTTCTGAACGGAACTGATGGAAAGGACTTTAATTGCGACGTGTTTTTCGTCACTCAGGCGAACGGCTTCGAAGACATTGGCCTGTGCCCCCTGACCAATATGGCGGAGAAAACGGTATCTGCCGCTGAGTTCCACAGGTGTTTCTATTTCCTGAGAAGCAGATGGATGATTTTGAGGAATTTCATCCGCATTTAAAAAATTTTCATCGATGTTCTGATGTTTTTTCTGAATTTGATCTTGTTCCATTTGAACCTTTATTCGTATATCAAGAGAAATGGTGATGTTTGTTATTCGTTTGCAATTACTGGATTGGCGCAGAGCGCCATGCCGATTTTAAAACAGGTATTTTCGCGCGTATTGCCGGCGGCAATAGCGCGAAAGGCATGCTGTAAAGGCACCGTGGTGCCTTAAAGCATGCCGTCAAAAAAAATTACTGTCAAAAAAAGGAATTACTGGCGCGAATAAAGTGTGCCATCCAGACTGTCTGTTCGTGGATGATAGGTTACGCGTTGATTTTGATCACAGTCTTTATAGGGAGCGCAATCATTATAGGGGGAATCCTGCCCGCCGTTACAGCCATATTCGCTTTTGATCACGCGTTTTGAATTGGAATCGTTGTTGGAGCTCAACATGAGATATTTTTGGTCTCTGGCATAATAACCGATGACGATTTCCGCATGTCCGCCACCGGGTTTAATCCAGATATCACCAGGTTTTGCGGCATTGGGATCCGATACCAGATGCCAGCCATCTTTTCCGGAACTGCAATAGTTCTGAATTTGTTTTACGCCTGTTAAATCATCACTACCTGTAATCATCTGAACTTCCGGATGTTTCATAATTGCCTGAACAAAGTCGGCACAATGATTATCGTAACTGTTGTTATGGTAGCGAAGGGTTTTCAGCATGGGTTCTTCATTTCTGAAGTAGAAATCATAAGTGCACAGTTTGTCATTGCGGTTGTATAGGTATTTTTCTGCGAAATCGACAGCGACACGTCCGGTATATTGATCTCCGGCATCCAGCAAATATTTGTTGTCAACCCATGCATCAGAAGAAGCGAGTTTATCTGTGACGATTCGGCTCTTTGCGGAGCCTTTTTCTACGACATTTACGATAGTAAACGTGGGTAAGGTTCCGACTGTTTTGCCCGAACTGTCTTTAATGGTTTGTTCATATTCATTTCGATCGGAAACATACATGACGTAATAACGATGTGAGCACAGGCCGTCTTTGCATTTATCACCAGCACTGCAGACATTTCCGCAAGTTCCGCAGTTGTTGGGATCGTCTAAATTATACAGTTCGCAGCCGTTGCTTAAGTTGTTGTCTGAATCGCAAAAATCCTGTGCGCATGCTGTACAAGAAGAAAGATGTTTTTCAGCCAGATTCAGGCATGTGCCATTGCAATCGACTTCGCCTGTTTTGCATGAGGTTTTGCATTGACCAGATACACAGCTAGAGCCATTTGTGCAGACATTTCCGCAGTTTCCGCAATGATTGTTATTATTGGAAGCTAAGGAAATCTCGCAACCGTTTGCCAGATTGTTGTCATTGTCGCAGTACCCGGCTTCGCAACTGCTGCATGATGAAAGATGATATTGAGCCAGATTCATGCAATTGCCGTTGCATTTTATTTCACCTGAATTGCATATAATCTGACATTGTCCATCCACGCAGCTTGTGCCGTTTGTGCAGGCATTACCGCAACTTCCGCAATGTCTGGAATCATTGGAAGCCAAAGAAACTTCACAGCCATTTGCCAGATTATTGTCTGTGTCGCAGTACCCGGCTTCACAACTGCTGCATGACGAGAGATGGCTTTGAGCCAGATTAACGCATTTGTCACCGCATTCCACTTCATCGGTCTTGCAGGTTCCTGAACATTGTCCATCAATGCAGCTCGTTGAGTTCAAACAGACATTGCCGCAACTTCCGCAATGATTATTGTTGTCGGAAGCTAAGGAAATCTCACAACCGTTTGCCAGATTGTTGTCATTGTCGCAGTACCCGGCTTCGCAACTTGTACAGGAACTCAAATGAAGCTCGCTTAAGTTCAGGCAATTGTCACCGCATTGAGTATTTGGTGATGTGCAGGTGTTAGCATCAGGCTTATCGGGCTTATCAGGCTTATCAGGCTTATCGGGGTCTTTATTGTCTTTTCCGGATTTGTCTCCGTCATTATCGCGCGAGTCAACATTCTCTTCGGATTCGTTGTTACTGACATAAAAATAGTCGCTGTCTGAGCACCCGGAGAGTGCAAGTCCACATAGTGCCAAAATAATGTTTACTTTTTTCATATCACTCCTTCAGAATGAATTGCGTCAATCACCACACACTTTGAGTGAGTTTATCATTTGATAACGCAGGAATAAAGTGATCGAAAATAGATTTATTCATTATCTGTTACAGCTTATCATTTGCCCGCATGCTATTTTGCTGCGTGGGCGACTCCCGTCTGAGCATTTCATTCTGACTTATTGTATTTTTTTGTATCCAAAAAAGCCAGACAGCCGTATTCTTTTAATCCCAAAATCAGGGCTAATTTTCATGAGTCTAAGATGTCGAAAGAATCCGATAAAATTATCAATTCACTGTTTAAAACAGTTCTGGATCACCTCAATGATGGGATTCGGAATGTCATTGAAAACAGTGAGATTACGCGTGAAATTACACACAATGAAGCTACCGGAACGGATAGCTATTCATTTCATGTCAATTTTGGTGGAAAATCGGTTATTGCTGGAAGTGTAGAGGATATTCCAGGTGATTTTGTCATTCGTGACGGTATCTTAACCTCTTATCGAGGAAAAGATTGTGAAGTTACTGTTCCGGATGGGGTTTTGGAAATCGGTTCCCAAGCTTTTACGGGCAAGCTCATTAAAAGTATCAAGATTCCGGATTCTGTGCTTGTCATTAGAGAAAGAGCTTTTCATGATTGTTTTGTTCTCGAAAACATTCAATTCGGAAACGGCCTTAAGTCTGTTGGAATCTCTGCATTTGAAGGGTGTAGTGAACTGTCAGAAGCTATTCTTCCCGATTCGGTTGAAGTCATTGGAAATCGGGCTTTTGCCGAAAACTGGAGCCTTGAACATGTCCATCTTCCCTCGAATCTAATTCACCTTTCCGATGAACTTTTTCTGGGGTGTCGGATCCTTGATATCATTGACTGGCCACGAAATCTTCAAACCCATGGTCATGACGTCTTTAATGACTGTTTTGAACCAGATATTTGGGGATATTTTTCCATCGAAGATGGACAATGCGAGAGGATAACGGCTGATCGGGAAGAACTCGATCCTGAAGGCCTTTTTACCCTGAACAAATCTTATTATTCACAGGCGCAGGCAAACAAGCTGCTTAACTGGATATGGAAAGATGCCGCATTCGCCATGTCATGTGTTGATGAAAAAATGGAGATTTCCCGTTTTGTGATGAAGTTCATCGCAATCCTTACAAATTGTGACATTTATGCGGAAATGATGGCAGCAGTTGTTTGTCTGAACTATCTCCAGTCGAATGAAAAAACATCGTATGAATCATCAGATTATTGTGCAATGATTAATCAAGTACTTGATGTTACATGTGGCAACGGAGAAAATTGGCGCCAGACTGACAAACAAATTCACGATTCGATTTTGGATTGCGAGGATCCTGATGATGCATCTGTTCAGGAAATGGCGGATAAATGCTTTGTTTCAATGATGAATGAACTCGAAACGGATTTGACACCGAATCGTTATCATCCTTCAATTTATCATTATGGTACACGCTATTGTGAAGATGAATCATACTGGCAGTTTGTGATTGGTCTGGAAGGTTTGCTGCGTTTTAATGGTTATAATATTACGCAATGTGAAGTTCTGTGTGATCCGGAAGACACATTAGACGACTGGCTGTGTTCCTGGAGCAAAGCCTTTGATTCGACTGATTTTGCACTGGCGAATATCATTATTGGTGAAGAGCCTCATTGCATTCACTGGATTTTGTTCATTTCCCCGGCACAGGCTGCAATTCTTCATGGAATGCTCGAAGACAAGGGCTGTTCTGAAATCATGAGTGGCTGGCAAATCGGTAAAAAACTCTTTGCCCTCACTATGATATAACGCTATAGAAGCGCGAGTTTTGTGGCCTGACAGGCCGTAAGGATGAGGAGTGTATGGAAACTCGCGTCGCTGTTATCGGAATTATTGTTGAGAATATGCATTCTGCAGAATCGCTCAATGCCATTATTCACGACTATCGCGATATCATTCTGGGACGCATGGGCCTTCCCCATCGAGAACGAGGCATCAGCATTATGAGTCTTGCTGTCGATGGTTCTGCCGAAAAAATCAATGCCTTATCCGGAAAAATAGGTCGTCTTCCGGGCGTAACCGTAAAAACGGCTTACGCCAGTTTATCCACCTCTGACGGGAAAGCTTTATCCTGACCCGAAAGGAAAAAATCATGTACGATCCCAAATCACTTAAAGCCGAAGAATTCATCGATCATCAGGAAGTACTGGCCTCTCTGGCCTGGGCTGACGAACACAAGAACGATCGCGAAGCACTCGAAGCAGTACTCGCCAAAGCCAGACTTCACAAAGGTTTAAGCCATCGTGAGGCTTCTCTTCTTCTCGTCTGTGACGACCCTGAAGTGGAAGAACAGGTCTATGCACTTGCCCGCGAAATCAAACAGGCCTATTACGGCAACAGAATCGTTCTTTTTGCTCCACTCTATCTTTCAAACTACTGCATCAACGGCTGTGTTTATTGCCCTTATCATCTCAAAAATAAACATATCGCCCGTAAAAAGCTAACCCAGGAAGAAATTGTTAAGGAAGTTACCGCACTTCAGGACATGGGACATAAACGGCTTGCGCTTGAAACAGGCGAGGATCCTAAGAATAATCCCATTGAATACATCCTTGAAAGCATTAAAACGATATATAGCATTAAACATAAAAATGGTGCTATTCGCCGCGTGAATGTCAATATTGCTGCAACAACGGTTGAAAATTATCGCAAATTGAAAGAAGCTGGAATCGGAACCTATATTCTCTTCCAGGAAACATATCACAAAGAATCCTACCTACAACTTCATCCGACAGGTCCGAAACACGATTATTGTTATCATACAGAAGCGATGGATCGCGCAATGGAAGGTGGTATTGATGATGTCGGTCTTGGCGTTCTCTTCGGTCTTGAGCTTTATCGCTATGAATTTGCTGCTCTTCTGATGCATGCTGAACATCTCGAAGCCGTTCATGGCGTTGGCCCTCATACCATTAGTTTCCCGCGCGTTAAACATGCTGATGATATCGATCCGAACGCGTTTGATAATGGCATCACCGATGATACTTTCTGCAAAATTATTGCCTGTGCCCGCGTTGCTGTGCCTTATACCGGTATGATCATTTCGACTCGCGAATCACCCGAAGTCCGTGCCCGCGCACTTGAACTCGGTATCTCTCAGATCAGCGGTGCTTCCAGAACGAGCGTTGGCGGTTATTGCGAGGAAGAACGCGACGATTCTTCAGCTCAGTTCGATGTTTCTGACCAGCGTACACTCGATGAAGTCATTTGCTGGCTAATGAAACTCGGTTGTCTTCCCAGTTTCTGCACAGCATGTTATCGCGAAGGCCGCACTGGCGATCGTTTTATGTCGCTTTGCAAATCCAATCAAATCCTGAACTGCTGTCATCCGAATGCCATCATGACACTCAAGGAATATCTCGAAGATTACGCGTCTCCCGTGACAAAACTCGTCGGTAATGAATTAATTAAAAAAGAAATTCCCAAAATTCCGAACGAGAAAATTCGTGCATTTGTTGAGAAAAATCTCGTCAAAATCGAAAACGGCGAACGCGATTTCCGCGTATAATCTATTGGTGCGGCCTATTGCTTTTGGCAATACGGCTCGCTTTGCGCCGATGCTATTGGCAAATGCCAATACGCATCGGCTGTGTGTTATGGAAAATTTGCAGATTTTCTTTGATATACCTGATGAAGTTCGCAATGAAACATGATGTGATGGAGGTCTGAATTTATAGAGTTACGCAGACCGTTGAAAAAAAATGTAAAAAATCGACATGTCAGATGTCACAATTTTTTTTTGAGGTAATCATTATAGTGAAAGACATTTTGTCTTTCCTTTTTTGGGGAGAAAATGATGCCTCAGAGAGCTTCACCATAAAGACAATCGAGGTGGCTGGCCGACTATTGAGACAGGTGCATACGTACATCTGGTGAGGTATCGGATTCGGAGCCGAAAACATAACGTATTTTCCATGCACATTTTGTTCTGACGAGAATTGAATGTGTTCATGATGATGCGGCGTCACTGCGGACAAATACGTCGTCCCTGTGCTGATACAGATTTTTTGCAAAAAATGCAAAAAATTATTGGTACTCGTGTATTTTCTGCATACCCGCCTGGTTAAGGTCGGCGTGACGGTGGGTGGGGGAGAGAGAGTCCCGAATGGATATGAGGGACGTATTCTGGCGGTTTTGGTGTGGCGGGG
>JAZRWV010000413.1:0-2419 GCA_045599925.1 Myxococcota bacterium | reverse complement strand
AGCTGCCCGACGCGCGTGATTTTGAACGCCGTGCGTTTAATCGTTTCGGCCATGACATCGAAAGTCTGTCCCTTGCACTGCTCGAGCGCGCGCTTGACGACGCCGGGCCCCGAAACGCCCACATTGATGGCGGCTTCGGGCTCACCTGGGCCACAAAATGCCCCGGCCATGAACGGATTGTCCTCAACGGCATTCGCGAAAACGACGAGCTTTGCGCACCCAAGCCCGTCTCGGTCTGACGTCAGCTCTGCTGTCTTTTTAATGATCTGCCCCATATCGCGAACCGCATTCATGTTCAGTCCGGCTTTGGTCGAACCGACATTGACCGACGAACACAGGCGTTCGGTCGCTGCCATAACCTCGGGAATCGAATCGACGAGGCGCTGATCCGCATGCGTCGCGCCTTTTTGCATGAGCGCCGTATAGCCACCAATAAAGTTGACACCCGTTTCTTTGGCCGCCTTGTCGAGCCACGCCGCAATAAGCCTCGGATCGCCCTGCGCTATCATGCTCACAGGCGTCACAGATAGGCGTTTGTTGACGATGGGAATGCCGAATTCACGTTCGATGCATTCACCAACACTGACCAGGTTTTGTGCAATATGGCAGATTTTGTCGTACGCACGACGGCCGCATCGCTCGGCGTCCTCGCAGGCACAGTCCAGAAGACTGATGCCAACCGTGATGGTGCGGACATCGAGCTTTTCTTCCTGAAACATGTGCATCGTCTGGAGAATTTCGTCGGCTTCAATCATCGCATCATTCCTTTAAATGCGGTGCATGGCTTCATAAACATCCATGCGCTGCATATGAATCATCATATTGAGTTCCTTGCGAACGATATCCAGATTGTTATCGATCTGGGTAAAATCCAGCGCAGATGTATCGAGATCGACAACCATCATCATCGTAAAATAACCATCCATAATCGTCTGCGTAATCTTGAGAATGTTGACATTCATTTCAGCCAGACAGGTCGCCACTCTGGCAATGATGCCGGTTGCATCGGCTCCGGTAACGGTAATCAATGCTTTTGTCATAAAAAACTCCATAAGCGGCAGAACTTTCTATAACCTCCCCGCGCTATTTACATGCGAGGGGATGGGGTAAGATTCAATGAACTAATCCTTAGATGTTTTGCATTTTCCGGTCGTTTCATCACAGCCGTTATAACAGTCTTCGGGATAGGAGCCCCCGGTTATCACCCAAAAGTCTCCTATTTTTGAACATTCGTTTTCATATACAAAATACGGTGGGTCCAGATCTTCACCATCATTTTTTACGCAGGAATAGTTGAGTCTCTGCTCGCTGGGGCAAGGGGAATAACATTTGGCTTCACCATTATCGACAAGACAAAGTCCATCTCCGCAGTCTTTAGCAACAGTCATGTTGTCTTTGGAGCAGTTGAACGCAAAATGATTGTCACAGTGCGGCTCAAAGCTTTCATCGCAAGACTTCTCTTCTTCCTGGCTGATGGTTATGCAGCTGCTGGTTTGCGGATCGCAGCCGTGACTGCACGCATGCTCTGACAGTAACATAATAAAAGGCACCTCTGGCGAAAATGTACTTTTAATACATGTCGATGTCATTTGATAGCTTTGATCCCAAATGCAGGTCACTTCTGTTTTTCCTTCTGCTTCGCACGGAATATAGCTCATGGGCATATTGTTGATGATTGCCTTGACGGGGACAAGGAAATTGTCGAATACATCCGGGGGGGCTGGACTGTTAAACGAAAGCTCTGTGATTTCACCCTTTACACAGGTGACAAGTTTGCCGTCTTTTTCATACGAAACGAATGTATTCCAGTCACATGCTTTTTCTGTTTCCAATTCAATATGGCATTGATTGTCATCGCATCCTCTATTGCAGTACTGGGTTGTCGCTTCTGAAATATAATGACCATAGCCATCCGAAATACATTGGTAGGAACGTAATTGATTAGAAGTACATAAATAAGAAGTTGGCTGGCTGGGATCGCACGTTTCCTCACATATCGCATAACCATTTGTTATGAGACATTTCTCATCGTAGAAACAGTGGTCTGAATAGATGACTTCATTATTTTGTGTGACCTCGTAATAATCATCACCGCTTTCATTTATTTTACACTGATATTCGGCTGCTTCGCAGTCTGAATAATCCGCATTGCAATATTTTGTCGGGCAATATTCTGTATAATGATAATTATGGACATCGGGGGACAGATAGAATTTGCCTTCCGTATCGGTTTTGCAAATATAATGTTCTCTTAAGGCGAAGGAATGACCTTTATCTATTTTACAGGACGTAATGGCTTCTCCTTCGTGTGCGCATCGATCGGCCTGTTGGCCGCGACACCTGCCTTTTAGGTATTTCATCCCTGTTGTTTCACTCGTTTCTTCATAGAGGATGCAGCCCCCTTTGTCGCTGCAGTCCT
>JAZRWV010000412.1:0-15270 GCA_045599925.1 Myxococcota bacterium | reverse complement strand
ACGCCGCCGTATGCAATAGGCGGGCAGCGCACCTAAGGAAACTCTGAATAAAAATTAATAGCTTTATTTTTCTGGGGCTTTGCCCTTTTTCATCAGTTCGCAATATGAAATGAATTTCGTTTCCCGAGCCTGTCGGCTCTCCAACTCATTCATTTCATTTGCTCACTGGGCTCTGCGAGGGCAACCGTTCACAGAACGGTTGCCTTCTCGGCCCCCCACCAAAGGCCTAAGGTCTTTGGAATCCGCAATTTTTAAGGTGCTGCATGCATTTCGCCGTACCTGAACACTCTGCCTCGCCAGGGCCCCTTTCCTCAGTTCGCAATATGAAATGAATTTCGTTTCCCGAGCCTGTCGGCTCTCTAACTCATTCATTTCATTTGCTCACAGGGCTCTCCTCAAACAGTGCCTTATAATTACGTTTTATTCAGACCTTCCCTAAACCGTAAACTCCGCCAAATCATTATCTGCTTTATCAGAAACAGCTTCAGACTTTGCGTACGAGAATTCATCGGAATTGAGAAGTTCGGAAATATTCATGTCCGAATGCTGATATAATAAATCGAGAAGTTCGATGAAATCACGAATCACTTCGCGAGGTGTGATATTGAGATCAGCACCAATTCTCTCAAATTCAATGCGAATAAATCCAGCCAAATCCGCAGTCGATAGCTTGCACTCATATCCATATAAACCGGAATGAATATGCATCAGCTTTTCGCACAAAACAAGCATTTCTTCGGCCGTGAGCGGATCGAGACGAATCACAGGGGCCAGCAAATCACGAGCACCGGGCTTCGAAAATTTACCTTCGGCAAGCCGGGAACGCAATGCCTCATAACTATAAACACCGCGCCGTTTGTCCTCAATCGCCTGCGGCGTCGCACCCATGATAATGCCCAGATATTTTGCCTTGCCCTGCAGCGTATCGTTATACATCGTCAACATTTTTTCATAATTATTTTGACGAGAAATTGTATTCGTAATTTTATATATATTGACGAGTTCGTCGATCATCAACATCATGCCGGAATATCCGGCAAGCCTGAAAAATACGGCAAATAATTTTAGATAATCATACCAATCGTCATCAGAAATGATGATATTGACGCCCAAATCCTCGCGCGCTTCGCGTTTCGTACCATATTCGCCACGAAACCACTTTACGACCTTTGCTTTAACCTCATCATTGCTCATAATATAAGCGTGATAATATGTTGAAAGCAACCGTGCGAATTCAAACCCATGAACGAGTTCACTTATCGACGACGTCACAGAAGTGATTTTTTGATCGACGAGAAGCGTGAGTGCAGGATCGCCAGGCATCAAGCCGGATTCCGTAGCTGCCTCGCTTTGAATGCCATTAATCCAGCGATCGAGAATCAGCGTGAGCGCGCCGCCTTCGGGCTTCGTCTTTGTCGACATATTCCCAACCAGCTCGCGATACGTTGCCAATCCCTGCCCTTTCGTTCCCTGAAGCCGACGTTCTGGCGACAAATCCGCATCGGCTACGATAAATCCCTTGTCCATGACGTAGTTGCGAATCGTCTGCAAAAGAAAACTTTTTCCCGCACCATATCGACCGACGATAAACCGAAACGACGCCCCGCCTTCCGAAATGATATCGACATCGTGAAGCAACGCCTGAATCTCGTTCTTTCGTCCAACAGTCACATACGGAAGCCCAATTCTCGGAACGACCCCGCCCTTGAGCGAATTAATGATTGTCTGCGCAATGCGCTTCGGAACTTTGCGTTCTGTTTCATTCATTCCGTGGTCTCTCCTAGAATTTTTTCGATGTCATCCCTGTAATCATCCACGAGTGCCAAAGACACCCCGTCACATATTACCACAGTATCACCGATTTCGTCGTACAAAGCTTCATTAATTGCATCGGCAATGATTTCAGGCATGCCGCGCTGCGCTGCAATCATTTCTTTGACGGAATTTCCACACAGCAAATTCTTTAACAACTGAATCTGAAAATTGTTCAACGAAACATTCGAAACCGCGTGGTTTGAAATTGGCGCATCATCAGCCGGCTTGGAACCTGTATCTTCGCCTGACACAGATGCCATCTGTTCTGAAACATTTTCATTCAAAGGTATTGACTCAATCTGTTTTAAAGATGTCGTGGACATTTCTTCTGTTATCAAATCATGCATTGTTTCTATATTATTCCCAGAAATTTCAGATATTTCCTGTTTATTTGAACTATTCGATATAACATCGTTCTTCAATTCTTCATCTGTCAGAAGTTTGTCACGTGTTTCGCAGGCATCCGATCTAATTTTATCCAGTTCATAAAAAGATATATTTACTTTTGGACGTCTTGCCTCTTCTTTTTCCGCTTTATCCCGTTCAATTGCATCATCGACATAACGACTTGCCCAGGCCTCATACTTCCGCACCTGCAACGGATGACCTGTTTTTAAATATAACCTCAGTTTTCGATCGGTTTCGTGTAAAAAAGATTCTAATTTCGTCTTGTCAAAATACAAATCATGGCAATTTTCCTCATTCCAGCAAGAACCATCAAAACAAAAACGATGCAATGTATTCAATTCAAAAACAAAGGGGGACAACTTTTCTTTCTGATAGTAAACTGCATTGCCCAATGGATACCAAGGAAAAGCCTGAACATCCCCAAAACATTGCACAAAGAAATTCTTTTTTTCTGAACAGCTTCGCTGCAAAGCCATACGCCAGGTTTCTGCAAACAGATGCACGGCCTCCAATCTTTTTTTCTGAATCGTCGATGATGTCTCAAGTTTTTTACCCCCCATTTCGACAAGGGCCTGAAAAACCTCATTATCATTATATTTTTCTGGATTTTGAAGGACGAGCAACGCCTGATCTCGTTGAATTGTTGCCGGATCGACGTACATCATGACATCATCTTTTTGCAGCCCCCCCTTGGCACAATTGAGCACTGCAAACTCGAACATCCAGCTATGCACATTCTTTTGCATGATGGAATCGCCATATCCGGCATGAATATAGTTTTCTTCAAACGCTTTCAGTTTATTCAGACTATCCACGACAGAAGAAGTACCGATTTCATTCAAAAGTTCATAAATATAAATATATGCAAAAATAGTTCTAGCTACGGGGTAAATGCCATTTCGAATACATCGACGCCAGGAAAAATAAGCCAAGATCTGGTCTGTCGTCAAATCGTGATACGTCGGAAAATACATCCTGAAATCGGCAATCCAGTTGTCTTGCTGCAACTCCGGTTCGAAATCCTCCATGAATTTTCCCTGAACATAGAAATTTTTGCATTTCAGAGCAAAGGAATCGCCGTTATAATTGTATAGTTTACGCATCTCCCGAATTTTATCCTGCATTGAATTTCGAGAGGTCGCCGGTATTGGTGTATCAATATATTTATTTGGTTCAGAATCGGATATATTTTTATTGTTCGAGTAAAGTAAGGTTTCAAAACACTGAAACGGCTGATTCAGCTTCACATTTTTATTTTCTTCATTGATAGTTCTCGCATCTGGCTTCTTTTTTGAAAAATCCAAATCAAGCGATTGTTTTTGCGCCGATGCAGCAGATGTATCAGGCAGTTTGCGGTCGTTTTGATGTGCGGGCTTCCCTTGCGGCAGCAAAGTTTCGTGATATTTCGATTTCTGGTCGACAAAATCCTTACCCAAAACAATCTGACAACCATATGGATTGTCAGCTGACATCGCTTTATCCAAAAGCCGGAATACCACATCAGCCTGTGTTTCCGCGCGAAATCGCACCCCGACCCACTTATCCCCGCGCATTCTGAAAGGACGAGACAGATAAGGCTTTGCCAATTCAGCTAAAACCTCCTGCCCGCATTTGATATCGCAGCAGTCGATTTGCACCCCCGTTTCGGCATCCCACTGACGCATCAGGACAATGGCCCATTTCCCCGTATTTCGATTGACGACCACGGACATTCCGGGCGAATCAGCCAACTCCCGCGCACCGGTATGAAATTTCTTTGCAATATAAGCCTTCAGTTCCGCAAGCCGCATCTGGTTACCTCGTGACTCCTTGTCGCCGTTTCTTTGCCCTATGATGCAATAATACAGCCGTTCGCCTGTGTAAAGTGATTATTTATGGGCGCGCCTGTCTTCGATACGCCGCGCATTCCGGCCTATACCTTTCAGGCATACGGCCTTTCGGCTCGTCTATTTTCACGATGCGACATCGCATCATGAAAATACGACTCGCCCTTTTAATAAACCAGCCACTTCCCCATTGCACTCCACAAAACCTCCTAAAATTCTGATACAATCCAGAAATTGCTTTCATTAACTCATAAAAACTATTGAGTGCATTGTTCACATCTTTATGATATAAGTAAAAAAATCGAATATATTAAATATGTTCGATTCACAACTGCAACTGAATGCAATTTGGAGACAATCTCATGAAAAAAATTCTGTTTTGGACAGTGTTGTCTATATTTGCCGCAAGCACATCTGGATGCAACTTGTTTAATTCGAAAGATAAAACTTCTCAGGATTCAAATGAAATGCCAGACTTGAGTATCTCTGATATGGCACAAATCGTAAAGGCTGCGACAAAAGATCCGCACCCAGCCCGAACCAAAACCGAACAACTCAGAGCTCTCGTCAACACGTACGTCGATAAAAATCCAGTCAACCAGATTTCTTTCGGTAATGCCAAATATCACTTTGTGATGGACGGATACGAACTCAGTCCAGTGAACTCATTCATGCTCAGTCCACACATCATTGACAGTGCAGATACCCTTGCATCCATTCTTAAAAATGATAACACACAGATTGCACTTACCTTTTACACAGGAGATCACTTTACACTTCCCGACGAAAAAGACGGCGAGAATAAAGACGACATCATCTTTACCATGAATGAATCCATGTATGGCATTCGCGGTGAAAATGTTTATCAATTGAATCCGAATAGTAAAAACTTGACAGGGACACTCATTGGATCTGCTTCCGATCGTACAATTCATTCAAAGCCATTCGAAATCAAATTTCAAACAAAAGAATATGCAAACGATCATATTTTTTCCCCGGAATTACCAGCAATCGGAAAACTGACATCCGAAGTTGCAACAGAAGGTTTTGCGGATTATTTATTAAAGACTGGTATAGACCATGATATCATTAAACTTGATGGTATCAGCACGATCGACGGCCAGAAAGCTTATATTTTTAGGGTTGAAATCAATAATTCATATGGCGACATGAGCCGATTGACTTCAACAACTTTTGCCGTTCGCGAAGACAAACAAGTCTATCGTTATTCGTACACCCCAACATTAATGGAAATCGATGCAGCAGAAGTGAATACCCCAAAAATCATTTCTTCTGACGAATTCTTTATCGATTTTTCTCACATTGGACAAAAAGATACTTACGAACATTTTGAACTTATATATACTGCGCCCAAACTCAAGATCACAGGAAATCTGACGCCAGAAACCGGAGCAGAAACCGTTTACACACGAATACTCAAGTCATACGATAATAGCAAAGTTTTCACATATAAAGAAATCATCCCTCTTTCAAATGGATCATTGGAATATAAATTAACTCAGCAGGATCCACATAGCAAATACTGGATATACTTTACAGGCGTTGACGACATTGATGGTCAGGAAGCACTCGTTTATAATATTGACGACGGCTGGGCAAATTATGCCGTAACCCATGATCAAAAAATCTATGAGTACAAAGGCGAATTTAAACCCGTAGGTACTTTACCCGAAAAATATCCAAAACTCATTCTGAATTCTGACCTTACCCAAACGATTAAACAAAAAATTGAAGCAGCTCCCGATAAATATCAAAAACAAAGCAAAGAATATATAAACAAAGACTCCATCATACCTGTAAAACGTCCTGTTGCAGGTCATTATTTCACATTGTTTATACATAATGATTTGGATCCATTTGATCCAGAACTCTGTAAATTACCCAAAATGAAAAATCTTTCTCACTGCAAACTGACAGACAACGATCTGCGTGCGATTGACAACGTCCGTTCTGCTGCAGATTTCTTAATCCGAAATGCTTATACTGGCGAATATGATTCCTCGAAATGGATTCTCCTCGGCAACAAACTGGAAACGATTAATGGGGAAAATGCAGTCAGATTTACGGTTGGTCAGGGCATTGCCGATCCGGATTCTGAATTTGCACTCATACCAGACTACCTCTATCAAGTTCGCTTCGAGGGTGCGGTAACAGCCTCAAATAAGATTTATTATTATAAAGATGGAAAACCTGAACAGGTAACAGCCACAGAATAAACTCATTTCGTAAGACTTTTGTCCAACATGGAGAATTCATCAATGAAATAAATCTGGAAACTTTCCTTAGGGAATGTCTGAATAAAACGTAATTTTAAGGCACTGTTTGAGGAGAGCCGGGGGGCGGAGGATTTTCGCCATTCTGCGAATGGCGAAAACCGCAGAGCCCAGTGAGCAAATGAAATGTTACCTTAAATTCCTCCTCGCCATAATGGAGAGGAGGAACGTCACGAAGTGACAAGGAGGTGAGGCAGCTCGGGAAACGAAATTCATTTCATATTGCGAACTGAGGGGCCAAGATGAGCGACGTCCGGTGAACGTCGAGAATCGCAGAGCCCAGTGAGCAAATGAAATGTTACCTTAAATTCCTCCTCGCCATAATGGAGAGGAGGAACGTCACGAAGTGACAAAGAGGTGAGGCGGCTCGGGAAACGAAGCGGATTTCATATTGTGAACTGAGGAAAAAGGGCAAAGCCCCAGAAAAATAAAGCTATTAATCTTTATTCAGACCTTCCCTAGGCACATGCCCCAATGGAGAAGGAAAAAATTGATTGTTATCGATTCAATGAAATTGTAGGATATATATGGCGTTTTTGAGAAAATAATGCCTAATGGAGAACTTTATGCCCATTCATTTAAGCAACAATACGTCATCTACAGCAAGAAGAATAAGCTCACCCAGATTGAATTATTCAAAACTTAAAGACACCTTATCGGCGAAAGCCGCCTCAACTTCATCTGCTGCGGAAAATAAAACCAAACAGGCCAATTCGATAGGAACTGCATCCGTCACATGCAATGCATTGAACGTCAGGGATGGAGCCGGAACCAATTATCAAAGAATCGGCGGCCTGACAAAGGGCAAATCCGTCGCCGTTTATGAGGAAAAAAATGGCTGGCTTAAGATAAATTATGGTTCGGAATATGGCTGGATTGACAAGACATATACAAATTATAAAAAAATGAATGGCACCAACTACATGGCTGTCGATGCGAACAAAATCAGCCTGAAAGACTTATACAATTGGGCATGTGCAGAAGGCTATGATGTCACGGATCTGGCGCAAGCCGCCAAGTTTGTTGCCACTCATTGCGTCGACACCTCCGCGCACAGCAACTGCACAAGAGGCACATCATTATTCATGCAGCTCGCAAGTTATGCCAGATACGTCACCCTCGGTGGTGAAGCCGTCAATGAAACTTACCGCTCCTCATCGCGCGCAGATAAATTCGGCAATGGTTCGTCCAACGGCAATATCCGCTCCGATGTTTCGGCTGAATATACAGAAACTATTGCAGGTACCATTGAAAATCAATCGACCGCAAACAAAGAAATACAAGCCCATCTCAAAACCAACGGCGACTACGTCACATTTAATTACCGAAGACCTGACGGTTCTGAGTCCTGGCATATCGTATTTTATGTCGATGGAAAGTTTTACAGCGATTTCAAACAAGGCTCTCCAACTGGCGTAAAATCGGGCTCCTACCATTTCAACAATGTCAGATATTACACGCACTAATCCGTCCCGACAATTATACAAAACATCGTTCACACAGACACACATCACCTTATCAGCTGTCGGATGCGTATTGGCCATGAGATGCGCAGCAGTTCTCATGACCAATAGCAGCCGACAAAGGTGCGTATGGCAACGCCATAGCACCGCACAGCAGACCGCATTCACCAGCGGTGAAAAGGACTGCACATATTTTTTAACAGAATCACAAGAATTTATTCTGGGGTGCTTTATTCCAACAAAAGCCAAAGTCCCCCTCGATAGAAATACATCTGAAGGCAGAGGCGTTCATGAAATCTAAGCTCATCCCAATCCTCGCGGCTACAGCAGCCTTCATTTTGGCATGTGATGAACAGCCCCTCATTATTTCGCCATATCATTGTTCCGGTGAATACTGCGAAGATTCGTATATTTTCAACCCAGATGCAAAAGATTCAGAAGATGGCAATTCCAGCAATCCAGGCGGCAGTCCGGACGACATTTCAGAGCAGCCACCATCCAATGACCCGGAAAACGAGACAATGCCTTGCAAAGATGAAGATGACTGTGCCAATGTTCCGGATTCATGCGATATCTGCACAGCCGGCAATCGCAAATGCAACGGCAGCACACTGTTTGTCTGCAAAAAAAACGCACGAAACTGCCTGACATGGACAGTCCAGGAAGACTGCGCTTCTTCAAACTCATGGTGTGACAACAGCTCGCTTGCCTGCACTCAATGCGAAGAAACATGCGCTCCCGGAATGCAGAAATGCAGGGATAACGGCATCGCCACTTGTTCTTTGGATACTCATGGATGCGCCGTCTGGAATGTTTCTACGCCATGCAGTGGCGATCAGCACTGCGACGACATTACAACATCATGCGTGTCGGGATGTGTCAGCAACTGCCATGAAAATGAACGCAAATGCGACAAAAATCAAATCATGTCGTGTCAGCGTTCAGAACAGGGATGCCTCGTCTGGCAGGCAGAAAAGACCTGCGATTTTGGAGAAACATGCACAGGCGCTTCACCTGTATGTGAAAAAGTCTGCGGCAATGAATGCGACCCATTTTCCATCGTCATTCTTCCAGACACACAGCATTACGTCTTAACCACCAATGGCATTCATAAAAAACAGACACAGTGGATTGCCGACAATGCGAAAAAAGAAAACATCCGTATGGTCATGCACATGGGTGATGTCACTGATGGAAATCGAAAAACACAGCTGGAAAGAGCCATTGCTGCACATAATGTTCTTGCTGAAGCCGGCATTCCCTATACAATTTCAACCGGAAATCACGACTATAAAGAAGGCGATAGCGGAGTTTCCTTTGTTTCTCGGGATCGTTCTCTTTTTACCAAATATTTTAACGACGCCTATATTCAGAATGGATATCACGACAGCAGCTGGTTCCATGGCTTTAATTCTGCGAATATGTATGCCACATTCAATGTAGGACACCTCAAATTCGCCGTCATTGCACTCGAATTTTTCCCGCGAAAAGATATGCTCTGCTGGGCTGAAAACCTCATTTCGAATGAGCTTCGTGACCACTACGTCATCATTACAACACACGGATATCTGACAAACGGAGCGTCCACTGACACCAAATATGGTTCAGGCTCAAACGGCGATATTTCAACGGGAGCTCTTGGTAACGATATCTGGAATGAACTCGTTTCTCGGCATTCAAACATCATCATGGTTTCGTGCGGCCATGTTTCGGATTCAGAACATCGAGATCGAAAAGGCAACACGGGCAATACCATTCATGAAACACTCGTCGACTATCAGTCAGAAAAGCCATGCGAATCCTCCTCCTGCCACTCGACAGCCTGCGGAACTATTAAAGACGGCGGCAATGGATGGCTAAGGCTTCTCAAAATCGATCCGGTTAATACCAAAAATGCAGACGGCACACTCATCCCCAATGTTACTGCCACAACAATCAGTGTTCTCGATTATTACAGCAGCCAAAAAACGATGTATTGTTCAAGTGTCAATACAGAATCAAAAAATTATTACGCTCCCAAACCGACAGACAACGACCACAATTACAAGTTCACGCTCGATTTTGCAACGCCGCTCGAATACAAATACTCGAACGGCGACAACCTTGCCTTCACCACAAGGGACGTCAACGAAATGAAAGACGATACCCTGGATGGCAATCAATACGCTCCAGCAATTGCTGTAAACCGATCAACCGGCGCTTTTGTCGTTACATGGGAAGATGATGCTGACAATAATGACATTCGCAGCATTCAGGCTCGTATTTTCTGCCCGGGCGGATGTTCCGACATCCAACAGTTTGAAGTCGCCTCCGGCTCTGAAAGCCTGCATAATCCGGATATAGCAATGGACAAGGCCGGCAATTTTGCCGTCGTCTGGGAAACATCCTCTTCAGACATTTACATGAGAGGATTCGACGCAAAAGGCAATGAAACCTTCAAGTCCCAGAAAGTCTGCTCTTCATCCGGTAAAAGAAAAAAACCGGCAATCGCAATGAGTGCTGACGGTGATTTCGTCGTCACATGGGAAGACACATCCGTCAGCAATGAACTCCCCCAAGTCTATTTCAAAGGATTTCATGCCGATGGTTCGCAAAACATCGCAGAACAAAATATTCATGCAACCGTCGAAGGACTTCAGAGAAAACCGGATGTTGCAATGGCGGATGACGGCACTTTCGTCATTACATGGGAAGACGATACAGACCAAAACGATGCGTACCAAATCAATGCTAAAGGCTATACGGCCGACGGAAAAGAACGCATCCCTGAATTTACGGTCAACACGGTTGGCACCGGCCAGCAGCTCAATCCTTCGATTGGAATGAATCAGTCCGGAACATTCTTCATTGCATTTGAAGACGACAGTGACGGAAACGGAAAATTCCTTATCATCGGACGCGGCTTTGACAAGGATGGCAATGAAATTGTTAAGGACACGACGTTGTCGGCATCGAATGAGGAAACCGAAGATCCCGTCGTCTGCGTCGCTGAAGACGGCAAAGCCGTCTTCGGATGGACCGCCAAAGCCCTCAACAGCAATGACGTTCAAAGACGCGTGTTGACAACCAAACATAAGCTTGAAGATGAAGAACGCGCCAGCAGATTCTATGGCGGACCTCAAAAATCGCCCAACATCGGATGCTCAGCTGATGGCCGATATATCTTCGTTTATTCAGATGATCGCGTCGAAAGCGGCTTGACAAATATCCATGCTCGCGGCTTTAACGGCTGATAATATTTAATTCACAATGATGAAAGCTGCATCCATATTCGGTTTTACCAAATATATAAACAACCGCACTATCCGCACAAAAATACTCATCACGTGCATTATCAACACTCTGATTTTGCTCGTCGTCATTCTGACTCTTTTCGAGTCGGCTCTCTATAATCTCGAGATCAAACTGACTGAAGACAGCATGAACGGCGACATCCACCACCTCATCGATGTCATCAACAACGGACAGAATGACGCTCAGTGGCTCATCAAAAACAACGAGCTTTTTCGTGGAAATGTCAGCATTGGCGGTTTTGAACGCATCAATCGGGATTCAACACTTTATGACAAAATGTTTGAAAAAACCGGGACGACTTTTTTCATCGCTCTTCGATGTCCGGAAATCCCCCCAAACAATGATGTCTGCATTCCCGGCCGTTATCTGTATATTGCCGGTGACAGTTATTTTGCCTCATCACTCAACACTCTCATGAATGAAGAAAATACTGAACGATTCGAAATCGATCAGTACTATTCAAGACAGATTCGGCATAAAGATGATTTTGGTTATGCCGTTTTCTCCCCTATCAGAGACAATCAGAATCAACTTCTCGGAATGATTGTCGCCTCGAGAAATCTGAACGAAATCAAGACTCAGATGACGAGCATTGCCTGGAAAATCTTTCTGCTCCTCGGCGTCATCATCATCCTTTCCGGCATTACCATCTCGTTCATTATGACCAAATGGACCGACATCATTCCCTTAATCCGAACCACTCTCAACAGAGCTCAAAAAGGCGAAACACCTACAAAATCCCTGATGAATCTCATTCCTGCCAACAAAGAATTCCAGGATGTCAGATCCGAGATCAACGGCATTGCTTCATCCATCAAGGAAAAACAACGCATGGATTCTGAACTCGCTTTTGCCCAGTCGATTCAGAAAAACATGCTTCCTAACGTCTTTCCTCCATTTCCAAATCACAATCAGTTCGACATTTTCGCCCTGATGAATCCCGCAAAAGAAGTCAGCGGCGATTTCTACGATCTTTTTATGCCGGATAACGACCACATCGCCATAGTCATTGCCGATGTTTCCGGAAAAGGCGTCCCCGCTGCTCTGTTTATGGTCAGCACAAAAACTCTGATTAAAAACTATCTCACCTCAGGACTGACCCCGACCGAGACTTTTGAAAAAGTCAACAATACCCTCTGCGAACTCAACAAAACCGGTCACTTTGTCACAGCATGGATGGGACTGCTCAATATCCATACAGGAAAACTTCAATACGTCAACGCCGGCCATAATCCTCCTTTGTATGCCGACAAATCTAAAACATTTTCCTGGCTGAAACAACGCTCCGGCTTTGTTTTGGCCGGCCTCAGCAACACCCATTACAAACCGTTTGAACTCACCATGCATCCGGGTGAAAAGCTCCTCCTCTATACAGACGGCGTCACTGAAGCCAAATCAATACAAAATAAACTTTATGGAAATGACAAACTGCTCGATTTTATGAATACACACGTCCAAAATAATATCAAAGACACCCTTCAGCTTCTCATTTCCGATGTCGAACTATTTTCCAAAAATACTGAACAATTTGATGACATTACCATGCTCATGCTCGAATATAATGGCGAACAAATGGTATCGAAAACGTTTAATGCAAAACTTGATAAACTTCCTGAAATTGTCAATTTTGCCAAAGAAAAATACATTCAGTCACAATGGCCCGAAAACTTCTTTATGAAACTTCGACTCGTCATTGAGGAAATATTCACCAATATCGTGCATTATGCCTATCCAAATGGCGAAGGCCGGGTCTGTTTCAATCTCACCATAAATGACAAACAAATCGAAATGACATTTGTCGATAATGGAACGCCATTTAACCCTCTGGAAACGTCGACACCTGACATTCACAGTCCAAAAGAAGAAAGAAATGTCGGCGGACTCGGCATCTTTATGGCAAAAAACCTGATGGATGAAATGAAATATGAATTAAAAGATGGCGAAAATCGCCTCACACTCATCAAAAAACGTCAGATTGAATAAATGAACATGAAACTAGGCGCGCCTTAACTTCATTTGCTCGCACACAGCACGCATATTTATAGTTATTTTCTATAGAAAATTCAGCAAAAGTATAAGCTGCGTCATCGACATGGTGTTCAACCCTGATATTGGAATCTAATTTGATGCAAAACGCATTAAGCGGCAGATTAAAGCCAAGCCCTGTGGCTTTCATAAAGCTCTCTTTGAGCGTCCAGAGACGATAAAAGACATCATTTCTCGCCTCGGGACTGCTTTGAGACGCAATCGTTTCATATTCCGAATCAAAGAAGAATTTTCGGGCAATATTCATATCGATTTCGTTTACATATTCGACATCGCAGCCAATTTCAGCGTCACCAATCGCACACATCACGCGTTCTTCCGAGTGCGAAAGATTAAAATGCACGTCACAATAACGAGGAAGATAAGGCTTTTGATATTCAGAATACGCAATTTCGTCCAGATATTGCGCCAAGCCACGCTCGTGTAATGCTCTTGCCAGCAAAACGCCAACGCCCAAAGACAGGCGTTTATCCTTGTCAAAACGCATGCGATCTATTTTTTGACGGCGATATTCCGGCACAGAATGATACAGAATCTCAAAAAGTTCTGTATCTTTCAGTTCATCTGTACTGGCGATATAAACCGTCGCATCCATCAGTCTTCAATCTTCAGGATTTCATCAAATCCCGTCATCGAAAAAATTTCACTGATATTGGCGCACACATGACGAATCACAATACCGCCCTTCTTCTCGTCCATCAGCTTTTGTGCATTGAGCAGAACGCGAAGCCCTGCGGATGAAATATATTCAAGCTTTTCAAAATTAAGAACCAACTGACTTGCATCAGCAACTTTGCGATTGATTTCATCTTCAAGCTGCGGAGATGTCGTCGCATCCAAACACCCGGAAAGCGTGATTTCAAGCACAGCCCCGTTCAATACCGAAGTAATTTCCATTGAATTCTCCTTAAAAACACCATTCGAATGCAGCCGAGAATCATCCCGACACCGCATTCATCCCAAAAGCTTCTACCACATGCCCCCAAGACTCGCTACTTTCCAATGACTTCAGGCTTTGAAAAGTGGATTTTTTTTATGGAAAATGCCGCCTTTCGCTTCGCGATACGGCGGCTTTGGGCCTGGCTATGCTGCGCATACGCCAGGCCTTGTTTTTTGGGAAAATGCTCGAAAAGACGAGTTGAGAATAAGAAAATGGTCATGATTTCTATGGCAAAAGGTATATTATCTCAAAGTTAATACTATAAAATTCAGTCAAAATAACTTATATTTACTAAACTTAATATCCATAGCATGTATCATTATCATATGAATGGCAAGTTTTACCATCAAAATATCCATTTTTATTAATACAAGCCTTTCCGCCATTACCTATACAATTATTACATTTTTTATTAGTACCCAATGTTGAACAATCAATCACACATTTATAACTATCATTATAATTAATACATTTTTCATTTTTCGCACAAGGATTATCACATCTACCACAATGCTCATGATCAGTCTTAGAAACACATTTATTATCACAAACTTGATTATTATGAGTATCATAACATACACATGTTCCATTTTGGCAAGAACTTATCTTATTGTCACAAACATTATCACAACCGCCACAATGTGCATTAGTATTTAAATCAACACACTTATTATTACATAATTTCAACCCTTCTTTACAATCACATACCCCATTTGTACATGAACGATCTTTTTCACATTTCTTATTACAACCTCCACAGTGTTCATTATTAGCACTCACATCAACACAAATTTCAGAATTATTAACTGGACATGTTTCAAATGGACAAATTGATTCACAACTACCATTAAAACAAAATTCATTAGGCTTAACAGTACAATCGAGTTCATTACTTCCACAATGATTATCCGAATCAAGAATACATTCGTTACCTTTCTTATGGAAATTCATTTGGCATTCATCCACAATACATTTGGATTTACCATCGATAGAATCAATTTCGCATCTTACACTAGAAACACCATTAATATTATAACAGTTATTATCTCGACTACCACAACTTAACAAAGTATCCATCACACACTGTTCACCATCAAGATGATAGCCTGCCAAACAATTATCTATAACACACTCTCCAACATTGATGTCACAATGACCATTAAACACATCGTTAATACAATTAC
>JAZRWV010000411.1:0-4656 GCA_045599925.1 Myxococcota bacterium | reverse complement strand
GGCTGGATCAGTGACGGCACATCGTGCGTCTGCCCGACCGGTTATATGAATAAATCGGGGGTATGTACCCAGATCACCGTCTGCAAAGCCAATGAAACATACGTCGAAGCAACGAATTCCTGTGCCTGCGATGAAGCCAATGGCTGGAAGGAAACGGCCGGAAGCTGCGTTTGTGATGCAGATAAAGATCTAATTCAAGTCGATAATGCATGTGTAGAAAAAGCCGTTTGCACCGGAGACGGGCAGATCTATATCGAAGATGCGAACATTTGCGTCTGCGACAGTGCGAATGGCTGGATCAGCAATGGTACATCGTGTGTCTGCCCGCAAAATTACGTAAAAGATAATAATAACGGTAAATGTACACCATGCGATTCCGAAAGAGAAAAATATGTTGAAAGCACCAATACCTGTGTCTGCGATGGTGATAGAGGCTGGGCTGGAACTGCCGGCAGCTGCACATGTAAAAACGGTAAATTCTTATTCAATAATCAATGTATTGACCACATCACTTTTGGACATTATGAACAAGATAACAACACAAGTAATGGCAAAGAACCTATTTCGTGGATCATACTCGACAAAAATGAGTCCGGGCAATATCTAGTCCTCAGTGAAAAGCTGCTCGATAAAAAGCAATTTTATTCAGAGTGGGACTATACTGTTGCTATTACTTGGAATAATAGCACAATTCGTTCGTGGCTCAATGGATACGACGGTTCTTACAACGCCAAAGGCACTGATTATAGCAGTGACAATTTCATTAATAAGGCATTTTCAAACACAGAAATCGCTAAAATTGTTGTTTTAAATGGCGATGACAAAATATTTCTCTTAAACACAACTCAAGTAACAACTTATTTAAGTTCTCATAACCGCGTAGCTGAAACAACTCGTTATGTGAATAGCGATTGTACTGACACTTGCTTTTCCGATTGGTGGCTTTCGTCGCCTGGCATCGTTGGTAGCAGTTTTATATATATTGCAGGGGATGGTAGTTATTCCCGGTCTGGTACTTATTACGATGCAACTAAAAACGTTCGTCCTGCAATGTGGGTGAACCTTAGTGAGTAGTGAGTAGTGAGCCTCGGTGCGGCGGCGTATTTCCCCACGATGCCGCGTAGCATGCTGCGCGGCTTCATGGGGAAATACGCGCGCCACCAAAAAATTATTTATATATTCTCAACATCCAATCCCCTTCGTTTTTCAATTCAAAATCGAATTGAACGTTGATTTGATATCATTTCTTGTTACCGGCTGAATCGTATGGAGCTGTAAGTTGCAAATATCTATTTATGTGGCGTTAATTTTGTGCTAAACTCAAAACGGTATTTCGAGCCGCAGATGTGAATTTATTTTTCATATTGGCGGCTTTTTTTTGAGGAAAAAATATGAAAAAGACATTTGTGTTTTCAATTTGTGCAGCGATGACGCTTCTTGCAGCCTGTAATGAATCAGAGAATTGGACGCCGAATACCAGTTGTTCCGATGCTGAAGCGCGTTGTGACAGCGATAAACTTTACACCTGCAAAGACGGTGAATGGGTGCTTGGAATCAATTGTGCCGACAACGGCATGGTTTGCGGTCAGAATGCCGAGAATCAGCCAGCCTGCGTGAGCGGTCCCAAAGAAGAATGCACGCCGTCGTGTGTGAACGGCGTTCTGACGACCTGTGATGAGAATATGAAAGCAAGCACGAAAGCGTGCAGCGATGAGAATAAAATCTGCGGCGTGAATGAACACGGTGTTCCTGCCTGTGTTGAAGCCGTTGTCTGCGCCTTTGGCGAAACTAACGTGCTCGTTGGCACCAAAGTCTGTGACGCCGAAGGCAGGGTCGTGGAATGCCAGGCCGATGGCACGATGAGTGAAGGCACTGCCTGCACGGATGGCGTTTGCAGTGAAGGCAAATGCGTTCGCCGAGGCTGCGATGATGTCGCCGACGGCAAAAATGTGTGCAAAGAAAACAAACTCATGGTCTGTAATGACGGTGAATTGATTGAAGACACTGAAAATGCCTGCGGTACTGACACCCCGCTTTGCCGGGATGGCGAATCAGCCTGCAGTGCCTATCAAGATTGCGATACCATCGAACACGGCCAAAATGGCTGTAAAGACGGCAATATCGTTTTGTGCAATGATGGCAAAATGAGCGTAATTGACGGCGGTGACTGTGTTTCAAATGGCCAATTCTGCATTGCCGATGTCACTGCTGACGGTTTTATTTGCAAGACACCCGATCCCACGGATTGTGCATGGAATGGCGGTCTGGTTGCCAAAAATGAAACCGTTTGCGATGGAAACGTTCTCAAAACCTGTTCCGCCGACAAAGACGGCGAATTGAGCGAAGGGATGGATTGTGCTTCTGTCAACAACGGGAAACCGCTTTGTGACTCGAAACTCAATATCTGCCGTGCGTATTACAATTGCGGTGACAACGAAGAAATCGAACATGAGGCGGTTGTCTGCAACGCCAAAGGCACGAACAAGGCCAAATGCAACGACGGCAAACTCGTCGATCTGACGGATGGTGCCTGTGCGGCTGTTGATAATGCCAATACCATTTGTACTTATGACACCGAGGCTGCGTGCGGATTTGAGTGCAAACCGGGATATTTCCTAAAGAACGACGCATGTGAACCGATCGTGACGTGTGATGCCGTTAAAGAAAAATATCACAGCGACGACAACACTTGTTCCTGCAATACGGATGCGCATTGGACGGGCACAGCCGGGAACTGTGATTGTGCCGAAGGTTATCTCAAAATTGGCAATACCTGCGAAGAAAAGAAAACGTGTTCCGATGCCCACAACGACCTTGATGAAACGACCAATACATGTGTTTGCGATTTCAACGGTAACTGGATCGGCAAAGCTGATTCGTGCCAGTGCAAAGACGGTTTTGTCGAAATCGGTGGTGAGTGTAAATCGGTTGTTCCCTGCACTGAAGATCATGCTGTTTGGGAAAAATCGAGCAATTCATGTGTTTGCGATTCCTCCAAAGGATGGACTGGCGACGCCGGTAGCTGTGCCTGCGCAGATGGTTTCGTCAATGTGAATGGCGTTTGTGTTCGCAAAGTTGTTTGCAATGCCAATGAAACATGGGTTGAAGCGGATAATACATGTGCCTGCAATACGGAAAAAGGCTGGACGGGAACAGCCGGTAGCTGCACTTGTTCAGATAGTGCCCAGGTACCTGCCGGTGATAAATGTGAAGACAAAGTCACCTGCTCTGATGGTCAGACTTATGTGGATGGACTCAATGTCTGTGCCTGTGACAGTGCAAAGGGCTGGATCAGTGACGGCACATCGTGCGTCTGCCCGACTGGTTATTTTGCCAAGGACGGTGTTTGCACACCCAAAACGGTCTGCAATACCAATGAAACATGGGGTGAAACAGATAACACATGTGCCTGCGATGAGGCCAATGGATGGACGGGAACGGCTGGCAGCTGCACTTGTGATGCAGATAAAAATCTGGTTCAAGTCGGCAATGCATGTGTAGAAAAAGCCGCTTGCACCGGAGACGGGCAAATCTATATTGAAAACGCAAATGTCTGTGCCTGTGACAGTGCAAAAAGCTGGATCAGCGATGGGACATCATGCGTTTGTCCGACCGGTTATTTTGCTAAAGACGGTGTTTGCATTCCTAAAGCGATCTGCGATCTCAATAGGGAAAAATATGTTGAAAGCACCAATACATGTGAATGCAACAGCGATAAGGGCTGGTCAGGCACTGCCGGCAACTGCACTTGTGCAAATGGCTTAGCTTTTATCGATAATCAATGTATTGAGCTGACCAAAGGTGACCACATTACCTTTGGTCATTACGAACAGGACAACGACACGAGCAATGGGCAAGAACCGATTATCTGGCGTGTGCTCGACAAAAATGCTGACGGGCAATATCTCCTCATCAGCGAAAAGGCGCTCGATGTCCAGCCGTACAACACAACTTATATATCCATCACTTGGGAAAAGAGTACGATTCGTTCGTGGCTCAATGGTTATGATCAAAGTTACAACACCGTTGGTAGCTATACGAGCGATAACTTCATCGATGCAGCGTTTACAACGACTGAAAAGGCCAAAATTGTGTCATCAAACGTGCCAGCCCATGCCAATCCGTATTACGACAACACATCACCCGGTAATGCGACAACCGACAGAATATTCCTGCTCAGCATTACCGAAGCTCAAAACTATTTCACAAACAGTGATAACAGCAAAGCCGATGCAACGCGTTATGCAGTTAAAAAAGGAGCTTATGTTTTGGGTTCTGAATCAGGAAAACATACTTCAAATGGAACATGCACAGATGCTCACTGTTCACCCCTCTGGTGGCTCCGGTCGCCGGGCAGCTTCGATAGCGACGCCGCGTTCGTCGACGATCGCGGTTCCTTCAGCAACATGAGCAACTATGTCAACGCCAATAACATCGCGGTTCGTCCCGCTTTATGGGTGAATTTTTAGTGGTTAGTGATTAGTGATTAGGATTTATGTTAAAACAAGCCAAATCCTAATCTAATTTTAAACTGTTAAAAGCGTCATTCTGAGGGATAAAACCCGCGCGAGCGGGGCGCAGAAAAACTCCGAGGCGTATGAAATAGCCTCGGAGCGGCGGCGTATGAAATAGCCGGCGCAAGCGAGCCGTAGAGCC
>JAZRWV010000410.1:0-8499 GCA_045599925.1 Myxococcota bacterium | reverse complement strand
ACAAGAGTCAGCCGATACAACTTTCTTCCCGGATGTTTCTTGCTCCTGACTGACCTTTGTCTGCACAATTTCCGCATCATCTGTCAGAGTTGTTTCACCATTTTCAAGCGCAGCAAGTTCGGCTTCGATCTGTTTTGAAAGCTCAAGACAAAGCGCACCATTCAATGGTTTTGCATTGAGGGCTTCAAATGTCTGGGCCAGAAGTGCACGCACTTTAATACGCCACGATTTGCCCTGCTTTTTTCCCTCGGTTCGCAGAAACTGATTCAGTTTCTGCGCTTGTTTTTCGACGGCATTTGTCGACATCGGAACTAATCTTCAATCATGGGGGTTCCCGTCAGATGGCTGACTTCAATGACTTCTTCATATATTCTGGAAATTCGGGCACCTTCGATATCCGAACCTTCGAGCATGGTCGGGGTTAGGGCCGTTTGGGTGATGTCTGCTCCATGCAGAACGGCTTCACACAGGCTTACACCGCTTAGAATGGATTTTGACAAAATAGCACTATTCAGACTCGTTCTGCGCATATTGGCTTTCTGGAGATTTGCCTGCGAAAAATCAGCTTCATCGCATTCTGATTCGGATATATCCGCTTCGCAGAAAAATGTCCTCGCCAGTTTGGCTTTCTTGAAGCTGCATTTGCAAAGACTGGTATTCATGAAAAATGCATGTTCAGCCTGTATGCCGGAAAAATCTGCCGGAGAATGGGCGTATGAATTGTTGAAGTTCGATTCGCTGAGCAGGGCATTCGTAAAACGCGTTCCGGAAAGAACCGTCTGGGCAAATGTTGTTTCTGTTGCCGTGAGATTGCTCATATTGGCTTCATTCAGATTTGCTTCCTTGAATTTGGCGCGGCTGGCTTCGACAAATGAAAAATCCGCATTCCTGCATAAAGTTAATGAAAGATCTGCTTCTGTAAGGGCCGCATGATTCATGTCGGCATGGCTGAGATTGGATTTATACCAGTTGGATTTTTTGAACTGTCCGCCAGCGGCTTTCAGGCCGGAAGCATCGGTATAGGCAAATGAGGCGAAATTGGCATTGGCATTTTCAAAACAGGCTTCTGTCATGCGCGAATTTCGGAAATCCGCTCCGGAAACATTTGCCCTTGAAAAGTCGGCTTTTTCCAGATTTGAAGCACTAAAACGCGTGCCCTTTGCCTGTACATCGGCAAGCCTGGCTTCTGCAAGAGATACCGCCTGAAAGTCGGATCCCGTCAAATCGGCGCCTTCGAGATTGGCTCCGGTAAGATTCACTTCCTTTAAACAGGCATATCTCAATGCCACACCTGCCAGATTGGCTCCCCTCAGGTTGGCCTGGTTCAGATGAGCTCGCTCAAGATGGGCTTTGCGAAGATCGAGACCGCTTAAATCTATGCCTCGAAGATCAAGACCATTGGATATTTCGCTTACGCCATTCATTCCAATGAGGTGTTTTGACCAGTCTTTATCACCACGAACAAGTGCATCAATAACCAGTTGACGTCTGGCTGGGCCATCCGTGAACATCCAGCGATGGGTAGGATCCATGTTTCAACCTGTCTTGTAGTGTCATCGGCTGTCTTTCGGAAACTGTCCGAATCAGACGATGAAGCCGCGAAAAAATTTATAATCTAACACAGTGCCATATATTGGGCAAAAAGAAATCATCAGGTTGCACCGCATTTGATGTCCCTGTTCAGCGCGCCTGTTGCGCGCGAATAAACATGGGATCGTGCTCGCTCATGCCGCCTTTGGTTTTGACGGATGGGGGATGCAAATCAATAGTTTCTGGTCGCTTTGTCAAGAAACTTCTGAACAAAACAATATTTTAAGGCAGAAAATGATGAGAGCCCAGTGAACAAATGAAATGACACCTTAAATTTTCTTTGCAATAATGAAGGGGAATGTCACAAAGTGACAAGGATGTGAGGCAGCTCGGTAAACAAAATTCATTTCATATTGCGAACTGAGAAAAGGGGCAATCCTCCACAGAAACAGGCGCAAATATGATCAGACTTTTCCTGGCGGCATGATGGAGCATGCATGCCGGACATAATTCGTGAGAGATAAAAGACATGAACAAAAACAAGGCCAATTTTATTTTTTTATTATCAGCACTTATCTTTTCATTCGGTTGCAACAGTGAAGATGAAAAGAATGAACTGCCAGAATGTGAACCCCGATGTGACGGAAACATTCTGTATCTGTGCGAAGAACAGCCAGACGGCAGCATGCATGAGAAAATGCTCAACTGCGGATTCGGATGCCAAAATAATGCCTGCGTTCCGCCGGAAGCCTCCACATGCCATCCTGGATGCCAGGATGGCCATATCTGGGTAGAATGTGCTGCAAACCAACAGAAAATAACAAAAGAATGTATATCAGGATGCGATGAATTCGGTTGTCTGGAAACTGATCCCCCCTGCGAGTACACACACTGCGAAGGCAATGTTTTACTGGTTTGCAAGGAAAATGGTGAATATGAAGAGCAACCATGTAATTACGGATGCCAGAACAACGCCTGCAATGAAAGCCCGACAGAATGCATTTCCGGTTGTTCGGGAAATGACCTGATTCAATGTGCTCCCGATGGAACCCGCGAAGTTACGCACTGCGAAAATGGCTGCCAGTCAGGCGCCTGCAATCGCCCAACTGAAGATGAATGTGCCCCGGTTTGCAACGGAAAATTTCTTTACTATTGCGACGAATCAGGAAATCAGAAGACTGATTACTGCAACTTTGGATGCGAAAATTCCGCCTGCGTGGAAATCTATTGTGAAGGCAATAAACTGATTAGACACGGCGCCGTGGATGAAGTTGACGACTGCACAGAACACGGCGAAATATGCATCACTGACGAACACGGTTATGCTGACTGCGAAGAAGCATGTCCGGGCACTGGTGAACGCCAGTCAATCTGCAAAGTCGAAGACGGAAAAACTAGCACAACCTATTACGAATGTTCCAGACAGGAAAATGGATGGCTCGCCATATCATCACAAGATACAATCCATAACGGCATATTAAATAAAGAAATTGACTGCAGCAAAGGCTGTTCCGGTGATGGAACTCACTGCAAAGGAAAAACAGATTCCGAATATGCCATATGTGATCCACAAAGCTGGATTCCCAAATGTGAAGGCGAAAGCATTTTATATTGTGACAATTATTACGGATATATTAAAGCACAGGATTGCGCTGCAGATGGAAAAATCTGCGTCATGGCTAACGGCATACCTCAGTGCCGAAAAAGATGCAGTCAGAAAGATGAAAACAGTGTTTGTGTCCCGACAGACGGATATGGAAAAACAAGCGCCTTGAAAAAAGGCTGTTTTGAGGATGAAAATAATAAACTCTATGAAGAAAACTCAGAAATAGCCTGCAGAAATGGCTGCAATGACGATAGAACAGACTGCAAAAAGTTCTCAGATGATGAGTACCAGACCTGTTATGGCAAAACCAATGACAAAGGATTGGTATTTACGGAAAGATGCGATGATGATAAGGCTGTTTACTGCACCAGCTCCAGTTCGGAAAAAGGTTCCGTCAAAGTACTGAATTGTGAAAATTCAGGTAATATTTGCGGTTTTTACAAGGGTTCAAATAATTGTTTTGAACCCTGCACACAGGAAAATGAACTATTTATAAGCTACTGCTATAATTCAAACTACGCATATGCAAAACAATGCAGAAAACTGGATGACGGCAGACTTGCAATTGTTGAAGAATATACATCATGCGGAAGGGGGTGCAACTATGCATTAAATGCCTGCAACGCCGAAGAAAGCTGTACAAACAGTGACACCCGATGTGAGGACAATAAAGTCTATTATTGCCTGGGACCATCCGATCATCGATATATGACTGTTGAAGACTGCTCGGCTTATGACGGTTATTCCTGCATGGAAATCGCCGGCAATCCCAAATGCACAAAAAAATGTGATCAGGTCAATTCATTCTCTCAGCGATGTGAAGGCAATGTAAGAGTTAAAGAACGATGCACTCAGCAATACTCGAATTTTCCTTATATTAATAGAGAAAGTCTCACGTGTGCCTATGGCTGTGATCCTCAAAAAGGAGACTGTTACGATTTACCGCAAATTAATCCGGATGAAACATGCAGCGAAGTTACTTATCAGAAGAAATGTATAAATAATGCCCTGATCTACTGCAAAGAAGGCAAGGTTGCCTATTCACTGTGCAATGAAGGATGCTCATCATTCTCAAGTGAAAATGTCGCCGGATGTCTTAACTCGTGCGAAAATATTGGAAAAAATGTCAAATGTGAAGAAGCATGGGAAGCCGGCAAAGGTACAGTCTATCGCGTTGTCGAAACGACTTGCGCCCTGAGTGATGAACACAATCTTCGCCAATATAACAGGGTGCTCGAATATTGTCCCTATAAATGCAATGCCGAAGGTACCGGCTGCCGCGATATTAATCCTCCCGTAAACGAAGGCGATCCGTGTGAAGCCGGCAGCACTCCAAAACAGTGTATTAATGGTCTGATGATTACATGTTCTTCAGATGGAAAATATATATACGATCTCAATAACTGCAATCCGGAACACTATAAACCAGAATATCATATGGGAGAAAGCTGTGATCCGGATACCTTCGAAAGAATATGTCAGAATGGCGTGTATACAAGCTGTACGAATAATACCATTCGTGTTGATGATCTGGGCCAGACTAGAGGCTGCGTCATGGATGACGGTGAATTAGTCGTAACCTACAAAGCAAACAGCGGTGAGACAAATTATCCAGGCGAGCTAAGCATTTCATATATTGACCCCTGTATTCAACGCGATTATTTCAAGAGTGACAAATATACATTGACCTATAATGAATATGTTGAATATGAAGGACTCCTGTATTCGCTTTCCCGCTATGCCGAATCAATCTGTATCGGTAATGAGCGTTATTACTGCGGCCCGGAAACTTCTAATCATAAGTGGCACTCTGAAAACTGTGAAAAAGGATGTTCTTTTGACAATGAACAGAAAACAGCTGTCTGCAATGAATAAATCATTTCAAAACAACTGTAATATGATCACCTCAACAATATTAATATATCTACTGACGCGTCGCTATTTCATACGCGCCGCTGCAGGCCTTGCGGTGTGTTGAAACACACCGCTGCGGCCCGCAAAATGCCGCTTTTTGCTTCGCAAATACGCGGCATTTATTCTTTTCTGTTTTTTCAACCTGAATAACTTTGCAAATCGTTGATAATAACTCATTCCCATTTGAGGCTGTTTGATGAAAAATTGCATGCGCTTTTCAACCTTTATCTGTTTCATTCCGATTTTACTCGCCGGATGTCAGCCAAATAAAGACCAGAATATCGGTTCACAGGCACAAAATCTGGATATTCAGAAGACCGAGGCACCAACGACTGAAAATGGTACATCAGCTGTCGAAAATACTGTCCAAAATGGCGAAACCATCCCTCTCTCACCAGAAAAAGTCGTACTTCAGGAAGGTGATATCTGCGATGCAGCCTCATGCACATGCGGTGAAAACCAATGCAGCTATGGCGCATCATGCATCCAGGGACAGTGTCAGGATGTGGAAGCCATGGATTTTGGATACGGCAGAATCATAAAACCGATTCCATTCGAAATGGCGATGAAATATCCCGATCCTGGATCAATCTATTGGGACTGTCGAACAGATTCCTGTGATTATAATGGCATTTCAATTCCCAAGGGAGCCGGTATTTTTGGTGACATAGCCGTCTGCGCAAAGCAGAAAATTGATCTCGGAATGCCGAATATTAAACTCGAAGAAGTCAAAGATGCTACGTGTTCGGAAAAAAAAGGCTGGGCTCACAAAGCTGCCGCTGATGACGATACCGCCTACTCAAGGCAAAGATGGGGATGTACGGGTTGGGAGGATTCCATCATCGAATCGTGCGGCTATGACAGTTCCAATATGTGTATATCCCCGGATGGGTGCGTATGCACTGGACCAGAACGATTTAGAGTTCGCGATGCGGTATTATGTTCACCGGGAGATATCTGCAATCCTGGATCCTGGTGCGAATTTAAAGGAACCGATGAATTTGTAAAATGCGAGGAAGGCAATTGCGAATGCGGCCAAAATCACTGCGGAAAAGGTGAAACATGTGCATTCGGCAACTGTTATTTTAATGGAAAAATCGATAATAATCATCCTAAATGCAGATTTAACAATGATTATGGGATGTGTGGGGGGACGTCAGATACAGAACATCTTTTCGAAGATATTGACTGCACCGATTTAACCATTGTGAATGCACAAAATGGATACGAATCTGTTGTCCTCAATAGTTTTGATATCTGTGCTGATTTCGAAATCAATCTGATGAAATGCACCCGAAAGGAAGGTTGTCCATGCGGAGACAAAACATGTCCTGAAAATGCTTTCTGCAGAGATAATATGTGTGTTCTTCCGGGTTTTGAGAGTCTTAATTCATTCCAACTGCAACCAGATGATGATAATTACGTTGTAACATCACAAGATTCATGGAAAACTCTGTATTCATGGATATGTAAAGATGGCGAATCGTGTCAGTGTGGAGGAAAGACGCTGCCGGCAAATGCACAATGCATTCGGGAAATTAATCAGCCAGAATTCATTGCATGCCAGCTCATCCACAGCGATTATATGTATCCGACTTGGGCTCCAACAGACGTTCAAAACTATGAATGTCTTGAATATAAGAATAATTCAAAGTACGAAAAAGAAATTGATCACAAATGGTTTTGCAAATCAGGCGCCAAATGTCTCTGCAACGGCCTGATTCTGCCACCTTCTGCTGAATGCAAAGTTCAGATCAATGATGGAAAAATTCATGAAGTCATTTGGTGTGGCCAAAAAGAAATCCATGGCGATGTCGAACAGTACGTCTGTGTTGATAATCACTGGCAGTGTGCCAAAGAAGGTGAGTGCACATGCAATGGCCAAAAGCTGCCGGCAAATACAGTCTGTGACTCGAATAAAGCCGTCTGCGGCAATTCCTATCGCGACAAATGGGATGGCTGTAAATGCGATTCCGGGAAATGGCAATGTTCGGCTGATGATACAGCGTTGTGCAATGGTCGCAAGCTGCCTGCAAATACAGTCTGCAAAAAAAATGATAATGACACCGAAATTGCCGTCTGCGGCGATGTTTCGCGTGAAAACTGGGATGGATGTGAATGCAATTCCGGAAAATGGGAATGCCGATGCTATGGCGTAATTCTGCCACCAGGCAGTTCATGCAGATATGACAAAATCGAATGCGGCCATGATCCAAAACCGGAAGATCTTTCGCATTATCAATGTGAAAACAAAACGTGGATTTGCCGTGCCGAGAACGATCAAACATGCAGCTGCGGTCCCCGCAACATCCAGAACGGCGAAATCTGCGACAAAGCCGCACAATTCCTCCATGATCGACATATTGTCGAAGTTTCAAAGGAAAAGATAATTCCCGGCTATTATCAGAAACAGTCCGTAGTATCTAAACTGCGCGACAATGGCGAGATATGCAACAGAAAACTTGGCTGTATCTGTCAGGACAAATGGTGTCCGGTTACCGGCATCTGCACGGACAAAGGATGCATCGATTCTCTTACCAATGCACCATTCCTTGAAAAAGACGGTTATCTCATCAGCGGTCAGCTAAAACAGTGCATTTTAGAAAATGGCTGTCTCTGCGGATCCAGTACAATACCAGTGCATGAATACTGTGTGGCCGGACAGGAAAAAACGCTCATCAATTCAGCCATTTATCAGGGAAAGCGCATCGTTGCGGAGGAAAATTTCACGGTCATGATGTGTGAGTACAAGTTGGAATTCGAACTCGAGAATGACACGCATATTCCTTTTAATTTCAATGAAAATCCGGATGAATATGTCATTCGCGACTGTGTACGTCACATGCCCGATTGTGGCTCGGATATTACGCCCGAGCACATCTTCCCGATGCATGAGTGCGTGGCATCAGAAGGATGTCACTGCGGAAAATCCATTTGTAAAAAAGGCCAGGCATGCCTGTCTAATCAGTGTTTTTCCGATCTGGAATGCGAATCCGGAGATGAAGAAATTACGGGGATTTGCCTGCAGGATATCGGAGAAGATGACTAACATCAAAAGATAAATGCCGCGTATTGGCATAGCCAATAGCGGCATTGGCGAGCCGTAACCCGTGCGCAGCACGGGTAAGGCGAGCGATCAGAAAGCAAAACCAAAAGAAAGCGGCATAACGGCTTTATCGTACGTGTCGCGATGACGCGGATCTTCGTGACCGCGCCATGCATGAGAAGTTTCCATGGCGATGAGCGTTATGACGAGCGGCAGAACGGAGATGAACCCCTGATTTGCCTTGTTTGGCCATGGTTCGAATGATGCCGGTAACGGCGGTTTTACCTAAGGAAGGTCTGAACAATGAGCCTTTTGAATGTTCCTTTCCGCTGTGACCCAAGTTTTAACCAAATTGTGTCATCATGTATCACAAAACCCGACTCATAGCTCCTTTCGGGAGCTT
>JAZRWV010000409.1:0-1477 GCA_045599925.1 Myxococcota bacterium | reverse complement strand
GACCAATGTATCAAAGATGGTTTTATCATCTATTAGGCAATTCATTCGTTTCGGTTTGATCTGATTTTGGGAAACATCTTCTTTTTTATTTAAAACACCTTGACAAAATGCAGAGCTACCCTTGTCATTTGATTGATTTTCACAATGCCTGTTCTGTTTTATGACATCGCAATGATGCTGTGAATTCGGGATTGAAAATGTGTCAGAGTGAATCACAGCCGGGCGCATAAAAGCTCTTTTTTGGGGAGAATATTCAAGAATCGTATTGAGTTTTATAAGTGTTTCTTCCGAAAGTGGACAATCTCTAATCGAAGAATCAAAAACATGATGTATCTTTAGAGGCCACTGAATTTCAGTAAGTTGAGAACACCCCGAAAACACGCCGAGTTCTAGTCCTTCAAGCGGCGAATTCGTGCTGAAAGATACTGATTTTAGCGAGCAACAGTTTTTAAATGCTTCATTATCCAAATATAATAAATCAGGTCCAAATACGACTTTTTCGAGAGAACGGCAGCGCATAAATGCATGTTTCTTAATCCATCTGATATGTTTTCCCCCAATAATGGATTTAAGAGCGATACAGCTTTCAAAAGCGGCGATTTCAATTTTAGTCAGAGAATCAGGAAATTCGACGGTTTCAATTGTTTTGTTTCCAAAGAATACACCACCGCTGATTACTATAACCCCTTCTTCAATGACGAGGTGTTTTTCGTGCCCATGATACTCTTTGAGGACACCGTCAATAATTACCTGCTCGGAGTTATTGGCTTTTTTCAGCGGATTATTTGTTTTGGCTGTGTTTTGGTTCGCAGAATCTGGAGTTTCAGATGAGGAGTCTTGAGTATGAGCCTGTAATTGCTCCGTTTTCTGGTGATATCGTTGTGCAACGCCGTTGAGCTTTTGTGACGCACTGGTGAGTGCATTTGTTGCGGAATCCAAAGCCTCTAATGCTGTTTTTCCAAGTATTTTAAGTAATGGATTGTTCCAGAAGGACTTGTTATCTGCCATAAAAGACGCTCATATTTGCAAATATCAGAATGATTTCATCCATAATAAAACAGCCTTAACGCTCTTTTCCTGCAGTCATAATAATGATTGCATCATTTAAGGAAGGTCTGAATAAAACGAAATTTTAAGGCACTGTTTGAGGAGAGCCGGGGGGCCGAGGATTTTCGCCATCCTGTGAATGGCGAAAACCGCAGAGCCCTGTGAGCAAATGAAATGAATGAGTTGGAGAGCCGACAGGCTCGGGAAACGAAATTCATTTCATATTGCGAACTGAGGACAGAGGCAAAGCCCCAGAAAATAAAGCTATTAATCTTTATTCAGAGTTTCCTTAGTTCTTCCCACCAGTCATAATCAGTGTAACCACGATCCATGCAAATCATGCTTCCAGGCTGGTAATTAAGGCTTTTAGCTACGTTGATCTCATGCACTTTTCCCGTAGTAGCGACCATGAAGTCTGGCAGATAACCAT
>JAZRWV010000408.1:0-6033 GCA_045599925.1 Myxococcota bacterium | reverse complement strand
CCCCTTGAACGCATGACAGAATCCATGAAACGTCGTGCACAGAAAGCGAAGCTATGTGCAGCCCTAACACCTGAACAATGGAGATTTCTGTTCAGAAAGGGAAAAATTGGCCGTCTGACAGCCAGAGCATTGACATTTGGACTCTACCCTATTCAGACACTGGTCGATGCATGTCTGCTCTCGTTAAAAGCCAAACCTCTTGAAAAATCCATTCTTGTAGTTTCGACAAACCCATTCTTTTTGCCCCATCTTCTCGTTGCAACAAAAGCACTTCATCGATGTGGTGTCGTATCTTTGATGTATGACATGTATCCGGATGCCTTGGAAGCTGCAGGCATTGAAAACAAATGGCTCTCCAGGTGCATGACGCTTGCCAACCATTGGATGCTCAAACATTCAGATGGCGTTGTCTATATTGGAGATGTCATGCGAGCCTCATCAGAAGAACGCTATGGCAAAAATCCGCATACAATAGTGATTCAGAATGGTGCCAATAAAAACGAGTTTACACATATAAAAAATGCACTTCCCAATGAGCTCAGAGAGTGGATGTGTGATCGCTGCATTTTTTCATACGTTGGCAATATGGGATTGATGCACGATGTAGAAACACTGGAAAAGGCCATTCCACTCTTTATTCAGGACTTACCGGATGAAGAAAAGGCATGCATAGGGTTTATATTTGCAGCGTCCGGTCCCGGTGAAGCCCGTTTACGCGAAAGTCTGAAGGATTATTCGGATTACGTACGTTTTATCGGACCACAGAATGACGATGCATGGGCAGAATTGCTCAGTCGTACAGATATTGCACTGGCAACACTGACAAACCAGGCGCATGCGACAAGTGCACCCAGCAAGATTTATAGTGCTATTTCTGCGAAATGCATTCCCCTTGTCGTTGCGCCAGAAAATTCAGACCTCGCCCATCTCGTTCATCAATGCGGATATGTCGTCCATCCCGGTGACGTTTCTGACATGTTAAATACATTAAAAGCCGTTTCGGAAATCGTCATTGCCGACGATGTTCAATATGCCCAAAACCTCGAAAAAGTTGAGGCAGTGGCTAACGAAACCGATATCGAAAACATATCCGACCTGTGGCAGAAAATTTTTAATGAAATCGTCGACACCCTCCCCACTCCCTGGTCAACAACACTTTATCATGCCATAAAAAGAGCTTTCGATCTGGCGGCATCAGGCATTGGACTGGCAACAATCTGGCCCATTCTTGCCATCACTGCTATTGAAGTAAAAAGGCATTTGGGTTCACCCATTCTGTTCAAACAACAAAGGCCAGGGGTTGATTGCAAACCCTTTGAATTGCTCAAATTCCGGTCTATGAGCAATGCTCCGGCCGGAACAGATGCCACCCATGATGGAGAAAGACTTTCTGACTTTGGAAAGAAAATCCGGGCTCTTTCGCTTGATGAACTACCGACCCTGCTCAATGTTCTCAAAGGCGATATGAGTCTCGTCGGCCCAAGACCTCTGCTCATGTCGTACCTCGAAAGATATGACAATGAGCAGATTAAAAGACAGTGGGCAAAACCTGGCATAACCGGATGGGCTCAGGTCAATGGACGCAATGCTCTTTCGTGGGAAGAAAAATTCGCGCATGACGTATGGTATGTCCAAAATGCATCACCACTGCTCGATTTGAAGATTCTTTTGATGACAGCCATGACAGTTCTAAAAAGAAGTGGCATTCAACATGAAGGATCAGCAACAATGCCAGAATTTATGGGGAATAAGGAATGAGTCAAAATCTGCTTTTATCCTGTGCAGGCCGTCGCGTTGAACTCCTCAGAATATGGGAAAAAACATTTTTTGAACTGGGGCTCGAATGCGAGGTTCTTGCAACGGATGCACAACCCTTTGCACCGGCATTTGTACTGGCACAAGGTCACGAAATTGTCCCAAGAGCAGCCAACCCCGAATTCATCCCGCAAATGCTCAGAATCTGCAAAGCCAATGACATTCGATGGGTCATTCCAACCATCGATACAGAACTGCCATTTCTGGCTGCATCAAGAAAAGAATTCGAAGCAGAAGGCATTCAAGTCATGGTTTCAGATTCGGAAACCATTGCCATTGCAGCCGATAAAAGGCGAACCCATGAATGGTTTGTGGCCAATGGATTCCCCACTTTTGAGCAATGCACAATGGACGAAGCATTGAACAATCCGAATTGGAAATATCCATGCTTTGCCAAACCTGCTGATGGCTCGCGTTCCGTTGGCGCCGCAAGAGTTGAAAGTCGAAAAGCATTGGAAATCCGTAGAAATTCCGGTGAACATGATAATGACGTCATCGAATCTCTAGGTCAGGGAGTCGAAGTGACTGTTGATGCGTATGTTTCTATCAAAACCGGAAAATGCCTGTGTGTAGTTCCACGCCGAAGACTGGAAGTCCGTGATGGCGAAGTGTCCAAAGCCAAAACCATAGACGCCCCGGAAATCATCGACCTCGTTCGAAAAGTCGCCGAAGCACTTCCCGGTGCGCGAGGAACGATTTGTGTTCAAATGTTCTGGCATCCGGAAACACATCAAATGCAGCTGATGGAAATCAATCCGAGATTCGGAGGTGGTTATCCCCTCACAGATGCCGCTGGTGCCCATTTCGGAAGATGGTTTATCGAAGAAGATCTCGATTTGCCTCTTACAGCTTCTGAAAACTGGACCCGAAACCTCGTCATGCTCAGATACGACCAGTCAGTATTTATTAGAGGATAGAAATACGGCTGGGGCTTTGCCCCAGCTGCATTTTTATGACTTAATGCAAAATTCAGGACGAGAAAAACACATATGGAAAACATAAAATAGAGTTTTCCCAAAAGCATTAAATGGCATATAAGGCCGCGCGCGCTTTCGCGCACTGCATTGACATAAATTCATAAAAGAAAGTCATTTATGCTCTTACTTGTGCTCAGTATTCTGGCCCTGTTCATCGGGGTTGGCATCTATCCGATTATCAAGAAATTCCCTGCATCCCTATCGTTTTTTGATGCATTTGTCCTGATCTCCCTCGTCGGACTTACGATGCTTCACCTGATTCCGCACAGTATCGAAAACGCCGGCATTCCAGGTGTTCTTGCGGTTGCACTCGGACTCGGAGTTCCATCTCTGCTCCACAAATATCAACACCATCACGAGCACGATGCGCATCACACTCACGATGATCACCAAAACGCCAAAGATTCTCATCATAACACAGCCAATTCCGGACTGATTCTACTCATCATCATTTTTATCGGCGTCATCATTCATACCCTTCTGGATGGCATTGGACTTTCCATGTCTTCGATGGATAACGATATGGGCCAAATGCTCGGTCTTGGAGTTCTTTTTCATCGACTCCCGATTGGCATTTTTCTGAGCATTATTCTCGTTCCCAGAATTGGGCTTAAAAAGACCTGGGCTGTTGTCATTGCATTGGCGACATCGACCTGTTTGGGATTTGTCCTTGGACACTATACCCTGCCTTCGGCCGGCCTGACGATTCTCTATCTCTTCCAGGGGCTTATTGCCGGTTCCCTTCTGCACGTCATCTTTCACAATATTTCAATCGAAGGACACAATGATTCCAAATGGCCAAAAGGACTTGGTGCACTTGCAGGCCTCGGGACTCTGGCTATCGTCGAATGGATTGCCCCGGTGCATGGGCATGAATATTTTTCCATTCTGGACATTTGGATTGATTACTTGTTTTTATCAGCCCCAGTCTGGTGCATCTGTGCGTTTTTTATTGCGGCTTGTTATGCCCTAAAACACTCAAAATCTCCAAAGCTCTCCAGCATGGGACAAACCCTCTGCAACTGGTTCGATCCCCAGCCGCTGCAATCGGCTTTTGGAGGCGTACTTCATATCTTTTCACTGAGTGGTATTGCACTCTTATTTTCGCTTTTCAACCACACAACTGCCGCAATCTGGGGGATTTCGTCTTGTCTTGCTCTTTTCTGTGCACGATTTTGCCTCAAATCACTCGACTGCTGTCATTCCTGCAGGCCGGAATCCTTCTGCAATCGCGAAAAAAGTTTTCCTTTGTGGACTGCATCCAGCTGGACTCTTATCGCGATTTCAACACTGCTCGCTTCCGTCATCCCAACCATTGCATCTCCTATAACAGAATGGATAGAAACCCTCCCTACTGCTGGTTCTATTGCAACTGCATTCATTCTTTTCATATCCATTCTGCTCATGGCCATTCGACACAGAGGCCTTACCATCATTTCCGTTCCTCTGATGATGTTCGCCTTCTTCAGCCTCTTCCAACACACACATTTTGCATGGTGTTTTGGTTTTGCAACCGGGGTTGTCCTCATTTTTCTGTACGACTATCCTCACCACAACATTGAGTCTTCGGTTGAACACGATCACCCCTGGAAAACCAGATATTTTCTTGCCTTTGCCCTTTCCTGTGTACTCGCATTTACACCAGTACTCCTGATTCCTGCCCTCACAAACGAATCAAATCACGTCGAAATCACGCGGATTGAACCACAGGTTCATCACCATCATCACGAACATACACATCACGATGAGGATTTGCACAATCACGATGAGGATTTGCACAATCACGATGAAGATTTAGACCATCACGACGAGGAAATATCGGGGCATCATGGACTTCTCACACGAATGAAAGATTCACCGCTCAGTTTTGCAACATTTATTCTCTTTATTCTAACCGGATTATTCTGGATAATGAGATTTGGCCCCCGCCATCTTTTTGAAACTGTTCAGGGAAGACATCACCATCAACACGGATAAAGCTCATGAAAAATTACGTATCCACTATCATTTTGGCCATCATTCTGACTACAGTTTCTGCATGTAACATGAAAGCACCGGAAGATACGCATCAGGAACAAGCAGCAGAAGCCAATGGAAAAATGGCACAGGCAAAAGCCAATTTGGAAGATGCCACCAAAAAAGCAGAACAAATGCGCCTCGAAGCGGCCAGACTACGCATGTCAGGCAATTCCGAAGATACAGAAAAGGCAGCAAAACTCGAGTCAGAAGCAGCAAGACTTGAATCCAATGCCCTTAACAATCTCAATCCCGGACTTCATTAATAGTCTTTTCTATTTAACGACTCATATCCATAGGACACAACATGTCACATAGAGTAAAAAGCAAAAAGCGCAGTCTTGTTTCTCTTAAACGCACAGAACCATCCGAAAAACAAAAAATGTTTGATACATTTGTTGAAGGGCTCTTAAATGGCGAGATTGATATCAATGAACTCGTTCCAGAAGAAGAGGTTCCTGTTGAAGAGCTTTCAAAACATCCGAGCATTGATTCTCTTATTAAGGAAATGACTGGCAAACTCAATGGTGACATTGAGCATGACCTTGAACTTCTTGAAACAATCATCGGCAGACATCAGGATTATCCACAGCCTTTGCATCTTCAGATGACGCTTCTTCGGGAACTGGCCAATCACATCACACCTGAGCAAAAAGATGAGCTGTTGGAATATATATCTAGCAAAAATGCTATTGATCTCGATCTTGATGAAGATTTGAACTATAAAATATTTGAATCGATGCAGCTTATGGAACAGGGGCGAAAAGTGAAAGCTCTCAAGCATATCGAAGCCTGTATTCGTCGCATTGAAGCCAAACATACACCGCATGAATACAGAGAGCTCAAAGTATATTCATTTTCGAATATGTCACAGGAGTATCTTGCATTTCCTGGTGAAGTATCTGAATGTGACCCGGCCAGGTATTATCATGCGCCAGCCAATTACGCCCTTGCCTATCAGCTGTATGCCGCTCTGAAGGAAGAATCAGGCAACTATAAGGAAGCCATGGAAGCTCTTGCCAAATCACTTTCCTGGAATCCGTTTGATGCCGATACACGCCTTCAAATGTCGAATATATTTATATCTCTCGATGAAACAATGCAGGCTGAAGAGCTCCTCAAAGAGACCTATCCATATATTATTACCGAAAGCCAGCTTGCCAATTTCTATATGCAGCACTCCATGATTCTGCTCAACATGTATAAGTCGGAGGCCAAGCGGTCT
>JAZRWV010000407.1:0-1976 GCA_045599925.1 Myxococcota bacterium | reverse complement strand
CAAAAAAGTTGAGTATTCATAACATCAAGCCTGTTATGAATACTCAACCTGGTCCGAGTGACTAGATTCGAACTAGCGGCCTCTTGAACCCCATTCAAGCGCGATACCAAACTTCGCCACACCCGGATATTTAATCTGCTGGAGTATCATAGCACACCCGTGAGAAAAATGCAAGAACTTTTTTTCTTTTTTCTAGCACTGTTTTCTGTCGCACGTTGAAAACGGCGTCACGCAGGGCAAACGCCTAAATTGCGGCCTGCTGAAAAAGCGTTTCTCCTAATCAAGCGCAAAAATATGCGAGAAAAAGAAACAGTTTCAAAAACGTGGAGTATTTGATAGAATACATAAAACGGATGAACGGGGAGGTATGCGGAATGCATGTTCTGTCAATTGGCGCGAAAAAGGAAAATATACCCGTGGTTACGGAATTTGTGGCTAATATCATTGAAAAATATGATTGCGGCGAAAAAGAAAAACGGCAAATCCTTGTCGCCATTGATGAGATTTTCAGTAACATTGCGCAGTATGCTTATGCGCCCAGTACGGGTGACGTAACTGTAGCAGTCGATGTAGCCGAAAATCCAAAAAGCGTACATATCATTTTTACCGACAGCGGCACACCGTATAACCCGCTTGATAAAAGCGATCCCGATACCTCACTTACGGCAGACGAGCGTGCAATTGGCGGGCTTGGCATCTACATTGTAAAAAAGAGCATGAGCGAAATAAAATACGAGCAGATCAACGGTCAGAATGTCCTACACATAAAGAAGAACATATAAAAAAGAGCTGTCATCCGCTACAATATTCTACCAAACTTCCCAATTTGCTGTTGCAATTTACACAAAAAACGATATATAATGAGCAAAGGGTTATTACATTGAAAAGGGAAATGCATCCGGTGGCAAAACGATGCCTCACTCCCGTTTGTACCTTAAAACAATATGGAAAGGAATGGTTCACATTGAAAAAACTGTTTGCCCTTTTCCTGGCACTGGCTATGGTGTTCGCACTGGCCGCCTGTGCAAAGGAAGTCCCCCCTCCCGCCGATCCCGAGCCTGCCCCTGTGGAACCTGCTCCCGCTGAACCCGTTGCGGTGGAAGACGAATTGGAAGACGAGCCTGTAAACGAAGCTGCAGGCAGCCTGGTTGGCGTTTCCATGCCCACCATGGATCTGCAGCGTTGGAACCAGGACGGCGCCCAACTGAAAACTCAGCTCGAAGCTGCCGGTTACGAGGTAGATCTCCAGTACGCCGCCAACGATACCGCCATGCAGATTACCCAGATCGAGAACATGATCGCCAACGGTGCAAAGGTGATCATCGTAGCTGCCATCGACGGCGGTGCTCTGGGCGACGTTCTGGCCCAGGCCAAGGAGGCTGGCTGCGCTGTGATTGCTTATGACCGCCTGATCATGGGCTCTGACGCGATCAGCTACTATGTCACCTTTGACAACAAACTGGTTGGCCAGATGCAGGCTGAGTACATTATTAAGGCGCTTGATCTTGAAAACGCTGGCGACAAAACCTACAACATCGAGTTCATCACCGGCGACCCCGGCGATTGTTGCATGTGTTTTTCCCCCTTTTACTTACAGGGTGCACTGCCCATCCTGCAGCCCTACCTTGATTCCGGCGTCCTGGTTTGCCAGTCCGGTCAGGTTGACATGATGGGGGTTGCTACCGAAGACTGGTCTGCTGAGAAGGCACAGTCGCGTTTTGAGCACATCCTCTCCACCTACTATGGCGACAAGCAGCTCGACGCTGTTCTGGCTACCAATGACTCCACCGCGCAGGGTGTTGCCACTGCTCTAGCTAGCACCTACAGTAATGCGGTTTATCCCATCATCACCGGCCAGGACTGTGACATTGTTTCTGTCATGAATATGATGGACGGCAAGCAGGCGATGTCCGTCTTCAAGGATACCCGCGACCTGGCTGCGAAGGCTGCCGAAATGGTTGATGCCATCATGAAGG
>JAZRWV010000406.1:0-3225 GCA_045599925.1 Myxococcota bacterium | reverse complement strand
CCCCGCGTACCCGCCACACTCACTCCGCCACCTTTTTTTTCGACTACAAACTGAATATCTCTCGTGCGCAGGCGAAAAGATGAGTGCTTCGCCATCTTCAGACTATCGTCTTCAGCTTTTGCTTTATTCCCTGCAATTCATTCCATCCAAATGTGATGAAGGCCGTATCGCAAAGCGATAGGCCGAAATGCCGGGCGTATTGTCAGATAGCCCGGCGCCAGAAAATCAATCATTATTCAAACTCAAATCTTCGTATATGTATTTCTTTTCAACAAATAATGAAAATTCTTGTTTCCCGCGCTGTATTTATTGGTTAAAAAGCGCCGTTCCGTGCAAATAGTCTGCCCGGTGTCAGTTGTGGTGAAACATGAAAAATATACGAAATTTCTGCATTATTGCTCATATTGATCACGGCAAGTCGACGCTTGCCGATCGTCTCATTCAAAAAACGCTCAATGTTCCCGATCGCGAATTCCGCAATCAGCTGCTCGACACGATGGATCTTGAGCGCGAGCGCGGTATTACGATTAAAAGTCAGACCGTTTGTTTGCCTTATAAAACGAAATCTGGCGAAGAGATGATTTTCAATCTCATCGACACTCCGGGTCACGTCGATTTCAGCTATGAAGTGTCGAGATCGCTGGCTTCGTGCGAAGGTGCGCTGCTCCTCGTCGATGCAAGTCAGGGCGTCGAAGCACAGACCGTTGCCAACCTTTATATGGCAATGGAGCACAACCTCGAAATCATTCCGGTCATCAACAAAATTGACCTTCCGGCCGCTGATATCGACATGTGCAATGAGCAAATCGAAGGCGAACTCGCTCTTGATCCGCTTGAAGCCCTTCATACAAGCGCAAAAACGGGTGTTGGTATCGAAGAGACGCTTGCGGCAATTGCCGAACGCATTCCTGCGCCGACCGGCGACCCGAATGCACCGCTTCAGGCACTCATCTTTGATTCGCTGTATGACCCGTATCGCGGCGTCATCGTTTATGTTCGCGTTTTCAACGGTACTTTGAAATCCGGCGATCGCATCCGACTGATGTCAACCGATGCATGTTATAAAATCGAAGAGCTCGGCGTTATGCAGCTCAAACAAGTGCCGCGCCAATCCTTATCCGCCGGCGAAGTCGGCTATATCATTACCGGCATGAAGACGATTTCTGAAGCCCGCGTCGGCGACACTGTCACCCTCGAAGAGGGCGGTTGTTCAGAAATGCTCGCCGGATTTAAAGAAGTCAAACCCGTCGTTTTCAGCTCCATTTATCCTCTCAGTACTGACGATTTCCCGGAACTCGCCGATTCGATGGAACGCCTCAAACTCAACGACGCATCTCTCGTCTATACCCGAGACTCTTCATCCATTCTCGGACAAGGGTTCCGATGCGGCTTCCTCGGGCTGCTTCACCTCGAAATCACCGAAGAAAGACTCGAACGCGAATACGACCAGAGCATTATTCTGACTGCTCCCAGCGTCGAATACAAAATCCGTATGCGTTCCGGCGAGACCATCGAAGTCGATAATCCCGTGAAATATCCGGATCCTTCGAACATCGATTACGCCGAAGAACCTTACATTCGCGCCAGTTTTATGCTGCCGAAGGATTACGTCGGGGCTGTCATCAACCTGTGCATTTCGAGGCGCGGCATTCAGGCAGGCATGAATTATATCGATTCGCGCCGCGTCGAACTCATTTTTGAGCTGCCTTTGAGCGAAATTCTGTTCGATTTCTATGATAGACTCAAAACCGTTTCGAAAGGATATGCTTCATTTGACTATGAATTCCTCGAATATCGACGTGCAAAACTCGTCAAACTGACGATTCTGGTCAACCATGAACAAGTCGATGCTTTGAGCGTGCTCGTCCACGAAGACCGCGCCGTTGAACGCGCTCGCATTATCTGTAAACGACTTTCCGAAACCATTGCACGACATCAGTTTAAGATTCCCATTCAGGGGGCCATTGGCGGCAACATCATTGCTCGCGAAACTGTCAATCCCGTTCGAAAAGACGTTTTGGCCAAGTGTTACGGTGGCGATATCACGCGTAAACGCAAACTGCTCGAAAAACAGAAAGCCGGTAAAAAGCGCATGATGCAAATCGGCGAAGTTGAAATTCCGCAAAAAGCATTTCTGGCGGTTCTCAAAAACGACGAAGACGAGGATTAATCGCATAAGAATCATGATTTTCCTGGAGTCAAATCATGGATAACAATACCCAAAAAGATTCCGGACACAGTTCTGAACCGTATTCGGGATACAGCTCATACAACTCGAATGAACAGCCCCATAATTCCGGGGTTGTTCGTTCTCTTGAGCGTGAAATGTGCCTCCAGGAATTCAAAGACGATCGCGATGTCATTATTCAGACCCTCAAGACGGCGATTAAAAATGGCGAATTTGATGAAGCCCAGGAGATTGTCTTTCAATATCGCGCAGCGATAAAGACGGATGAGCAGTTCGCGGTTCTGGCCCAAATGGTCAGCGAAAATCTCGAAAGCTATAAAGAAATTCAGAAAATCGAGACGCGTCTGGACGCGACGCCTGACGATGAGTTTCAAAAGCGCATCGATTTGTGCTGTCAAATCCTGAAAATTAAGCCCCAAAACGCGAAATATCTCGAGGAAAAGAGACGCTGTGAAGAGGCTTTGGGAATCCGGCCAAAGCAGACGCTGGTTGAACAAAAGGACAATCCGCCAAAGAAAGAAAAGCTCTTTGCCTGCCCGATTTGCTTCGGCATCATGGCTTTTCTCGATATCATCATGATTATCGGTTCAAGTGCAGAAGACAATCCTGTGGGATGGGCTATCGGCTTTGCTGTCGCACTTCTTTTGCACTTCATCATGCTGTCGAATCAGAAATTCAACCCGCTTAAAAAAGCGAGTGATGGCTGGAAAATTGGTTTAAGCATTCTGCTTTTCTTCATTATCGGAATGGCTCTTGTTTGATTTGGGGGGCCTTGCTATTGGCCGAAATGGCCAATACGCAAGGCTGCGCGGGCTATCGTTGCCGCGATACGCCCGCGCAACAATACAGCCGCGTTTACCCACGTTCCCCAAATGTGATACAATGCCAAATGTTTTCAGATGAAACCAATGAGGTTTTCATGCATTTTGACCGTCACATAAGGAGAAAGTTTCATGGCGATTCATGCAGAAGCAGGCAAAAAAGCCGATCCTCGCGATTTGACAAACATTCCGCGTCTGATGTCCGATTATTTTACG
>JAZRWV010000405.1:0-6525 GCA_045599925.1 Myxococcota bacterium | reverse complement strand
ATCTCAATATCTATGGCGAGTATAAATTCCCGATTGTCATGCCTCAAATGACAACCTCTCTTGGTGTCAGACTTGATTTGACAACTTCAGGACCCGTCGTAAAAGAAGCCACCCCCGGCAACAATGCTTGGTACGGTTTTGAAGGAAACGTAAAGCTTTTCTATGATGAATCCGATCGTTTCCGTTTTGAACTTGGTGCCGGCCTTTTTGTTCCTGGTGATGCATGGGAAAGAAAAGCTAAATCCAACTACCCAATCCTGCCTTCTCAAAGTGTTTACGAAGAAGCAACTTCCAGCAATTATGATCCGGAAATCGCTTGGAATGTTATTGCCAATCTGTATTTCATGTTCTGATAATTCAACAAATTCACGTTTCATTGTGATGTGACTTATGAAAAAATTAATTCTACTCTGTCTGCTCGCTCTTTGTCTGACGACATCCTGCTCGAAATCCAAAAAAACAGATGAGGAAAATGTTCCTTCAAATACCGTTGATCTAGGCGAAGCTTCCGAAGATGAAAACGGAAATAAAGCTGATAAAGCCGATTCCGGCGATAAAGCCGGAAACGATAAAAAAGCTAACAGGGATGACAGCAAAAGACCAAAGAAAAGAGCTAAAGATGATGGCCCTGATAAAGGCAGAAAAGGTAGTGCTACGGATGAAGAACGCGAAATGGCTCGAAGAAATGATGAGGCCTCTAAAAACCCGGATGGTTCTTCAAAGCGCGGAAAACCTGCTGCTGAAATAGAAGCTGAAGAAGCCAGAGCCAAGGCTGAAGCTGAAAATAAGAACATTGAAGATAATAATGCCGATAACAAAGCTGATAATAATGAAGCTGCATCGGATGAGATTGCTAAAGTCGATACAGATGCCCCTGAAGAAGGTTTTGATTTTTCAGATGAAGATGAAAAAATTAAACCTTCTGCTCTGAAACCACCTCGCGAACCAAGAGTTAAACTCAATCTCGAAATAGAAAAATATATCAATATCAGAGAATTTCGTGAACAGACTGGTTATTCCGGTTCACTCGGTGAAGACTGGTTGATGGGTCAACATATCGATGCCAGATACACTTCTGCAAGACTTTCAACAAACGACAGTTCTCAGCTTGGATTTTCGATTCAGATTTGGCGTCCAGGTAATGAATCCGCAGCAAATAAACGATTTACAGATCTTTTCAGCCAGTCTTTTGGCGGTCAGAAAATTAAAAATATCGCCAATGATGCTTTCATTTCAAAACATCATAAAATTGTTGAACTGGGATTCTTTGAAAAAGGCAAGCGTGCTACAGTTCTGCTCTCTTGCTCTGAGAATATTTGCTCTCAGGAACAACTCAAATCGATTGCCCTTATTATTCAAAGACGGTTGTAATAAATAGGGTTATTGCTTAGAATTACCCATTGCTTACGGTTATTTTTATTTCCGAAAAAACGGTTTTTCAGCAGATTAGTTTTGAAATTCCAGTATTTTTCGGAGTTACTCATCCCATTTCAGAAGGAGAAAAAATGAGCTGCTGTAAATGTCATTGTCCAAATGGTCTCGATGTTCTCACAATCGCCCATCCAAATACCAAAGGGCTCGATAATGTTGATAAAATCGATTCGAAAGACCTCGCTCGCATTATCGATCATACTTATCTGAAACCGGATGGGGATCGCGCTCAAATTGAAAAACTCTGCGCAGAAGCCCGCAAATACAATTTCGCCAGTGTTTGTGTTAATACCACAATGGTACATCTCGCCAGTGAACTTCTCAAAGACTCTGATGTTAATGTCTGCGCTGTGATCGGCTTCCCTCTTGGTGCCGGAACAACTGCTTCCAAAGTTTTCGAAGCTCAGGAAGCTGTTCGCTGTGGTGCTGTCGAAGTCGATATGGTCATCAATGTCGGTGCCCTGAAAAGCAAAGATTTTGCCCTCGTTGAATACGATATTCGCAAAGTCGTTGAAGGTGTTGAAGGCACACTCGTCAAAGTCATTATTGAAACATGCCTCCTCACTGATGAAGAAAAAATCATCGCATGCGCACTTTCAAAAGCTGCCGGTGCTCATTTCGTTAAAACAAGCACAGGTTTCTCCAAAGGTGGTGCTACTGTCGAAGACGTCGCTTTAATGCGCCGCGTTGTCGGTTCCGAAATGGGCGTTAAAGCTTCCGGCGGCATTCGTGATACCGAAACAGCAATTGCTATGGTTAAAGCCGGTGCTTCTCGTCTTGGCGTTTCTGCAAGCGTCGCAATCGTCGAAGGTGGTAAAACAAATTCCGATTATTAATCTGAATTTCACAACCTAAAATAAGAAAACGCGCCAAATGGCGCGTTTTTTTTTAATCAACAACTATAAATGAACTGCTCGAAAGCAGGGTATTATCTTCATTAAATACTTCACAAAGCCATTTTCCCGTCATGGATTTCGTCAAATTGAGTTTAGACCATGTTCTCCATGCAGGACTTTGACTGACAGGAAGTGAATATGACTGAGACAGACCAGTTGAATGTGTAAATTTTATTGTGATTGTTCGATCTTCAGCATCTGCAGCTGATATTTCTACAAAACAATATACGGAAGATTCCGAAACCGAAAATGCATTGCGTTCATCGGCCGGAAGTCGATGAACAACCTGTGTTGTCAACAAATGGCGAAGGATCTTCATTCTTCCTGAATCGCGTTCTATTTTCTGTGTTGGCGGTAGAGGTACAAATGTCGATTCAGGAATAGCAGGCTTTGTATCCGACTTTGTTTCCTCTTCAACATCATTTATCGGTACTATTGGCGCCTGTTTTTCAGCTTCAAATTCCTTTATCCATTCAGCACGCAACTCGGCTTTAATTTCAGATAAAACCTCAGCTTTAATGCGTTCACGAGAATCATTGTCCAGTTGACTTAATTGAATTTTATCAGGAATTTCGTGCTTTTCCGGGCAATTGCACACAGCAGGTGCACAATCAATAGATTGCCCCTGACAGGCAATCATAAATAAAGGTAATGCGGCGAGTATGCACACTTCACGAATAAAAAACATTTTATGATGTGAAATAAAATGATGCATATCAATCCGTAAAGAGTTCAACCGACGTCATAACGTCACTAATTCTTTATTATATCAGATAATTTGAAATGAGAAAAGTCTGCTGTATATGTAGGCTTATGTGGTTATTAAAATGCAAACAACATTAAAACCCCGCTTTTTTGTGTAAAAATAAAAGTCGTGTAAAGTAAGGCAAGGAGCCAGGAATGGCAGATACCAAAAACACATAAGACAGGCTTAGAGCCAGGGATGGTCTAAAATGAAATGTACACGATGTGGTGCTGAAGTCGAAGCGCAGCGTTTTTGTATTTACTGTGGTGAACGCCTTCATTCGCGCGATAATATTCATGTTCAAAGAGCACCCTCAGGGGTGATGAGAATGCGTCATCGTGCAAACATTTCACAGACATCATTGCCTGAAATTCAGCAGAAAAATATAGATAATCTTCAGGAAACGAGCCTCGCAAGTCTGAGCAGTTCAAAAAATCTGAAAGTCAGTCACGAAGAAGACATCGTCGCTGACGTCAGCAGTCAGATGATTCAAAGAACGACAAGACCATCTCGCTCAGGAAATATGAGAATCAAACAAACAGAAAATGTCAATTCCACGGAGGGAAATGATATGAAAGATCAGGGACAGTCACTCAGACAGAGCAAGGAACTCGAAGCATTGCTTTTCAAACTCAACGGTTCTTCTTGCGAACAAAAAGCAGTCAGCAAATCCTCTGAACTCGACAAAAGTCTTGTTTATGATGAAAGCATGCAGTCGATGGAGAATATTTTTGAAGAAAATGAATCTGTTCAGGATAACAGTCTTGAAAATTTCAGTCGAACCTATTCAGATGAAGATTACAAGAGTTTCTTTGAACTGAATGAAACGGAAGAAAACGACGATTCACAGGACGTTTCAAGCACAATTCCAGTGGGTTCAGGCAGCTTTGCCAGAATTCCGAGTGGTGGATTTCACCTCGTCGTGGATTCCATTCGATCTGCATGTTCAGGCATGATTGCCCGCATTAAATCTCTGCGCAAAACGAGTTCAAGAACAAACGCTGAAAATCCCAGCGATGTTGATAATGAGTATTCCGACAACACGACGGATAATTCGCATCGCATTGCAAAATTTGCCATTATGGTTTCTGTTCTCGTTGCCATCATTGCGGTAATCGTTTCTGTCGCATCAAGCGGAACAAATACTGAACAGAACACAGAAATCGCAGCACAGACTCCGGTTGCCGGAAATGAGGATTTCGCTATTCTGCCTCTGGATGACCCGGATGAAGAATTTGTCGATGATCTGACAACTCTTTCATTTGAAGATGATGATTTTTCAATTCCGGCACTTGAAGGAATGGATGAAAATGACATTGAGCCGGCAGGAGTGATTGCAGTTGAAGATGATACGATTGCTGCCGCGGAAACAACAAATCAGCCTTCCAACAACAGACTTACGGAAATTCGACTTTATAATCACAATGACAATGTCATGGCACAGGTTGCTGCCGGTGAATCATTTAAAACAAAAAACAGCTGTATTATGAGAGAAGGCCCTGCAAGCCGTTTTGGCCTTGTTAAACAGGTTCCGGCTGGTGCAACTATCCAGATTCTGACGACAGTTGAAGAAGATTGGATTATTCAGGGCGGCAGCGTTTGGACAAAAGATGGTCAGCCTTCAAAACTCGGCCCCGGTTCTCAGTTTGCCAATGCTCTGAATGGAATGAAACTTCCTCAGCCGAAATCCCGCGTTATTTCAGCGAAAAATTGGAAATACGTTCAGTTCGGAAATGTTTATGGTTATGTCGGTCCGGCCTGCTTTAAATAATCAATAAATTGCTTTTTTTAGAATCCCCTGAAACCAAGTGTTGATGGGGATTTTTTTATGTTTGTTCGCCTTTTTCATGATTCATTTTATGAATCATGAAAATACGGCTCACTGGCGCCGGCTATTGCTTTGACGCAATACGCCGGCACCTCTATTTTTCTTAATATTGATTACAAAAAAAAGGACGTCAGTTTATGACGTCCTTCTTCAATTCTAAAATCATCAGCAAGGATTAAAGCTGCATCGGCATAACGATAAAATCGAATTTATCGGTTGTAACGTCTCTGATAACAGCAGGCGAATCCATATCGATGATCTCCAATGAAACATAATCGCTGTCAATGACAGACAAAATTTCATCGATATAACGCCAATTAAATCCAGCAGTAACGCCATTCCCTTCGTATTCAGCATCGACAAAATCACGCATTTCACCAGATTTTCCATCGAAACTTGAAATATCGAGTTTTCCCATGCTCATTGTCAAACGAATCGTTCCGGCTTTGGCAACGAAAATCGATGCACGTTTCAGAATTTGCTGGAAACTGTCGCGTTTAATAATGGCTTTATGATCAAGCTGAGAAGGAATAACTTTTGTAAAATCCGGGAATTTTCCAGGAATGAGATTGATGTGGAAAGTTGTTTTTCCAGAACTTACGATTAACTTATTGGCAGCAATATCGAGGTTGATATCGACATCGCTCAAATTTTTGGTCAGTTCGGCAAGTCCTTTCTTCGGAATAATCACACCGGACAGAAAAGCACTCGAAATTGCACCTGCGATATTAATGTTGGCTTCAGCACGAGAAAGTCTGTGACCATCCGTTGAAACCATTTGAACGACACCGTTTTCAGAAATTGTCATGAATGCGCCGGTAAAATCACCTCTCGAATCATCCTTTGAAATGCTGAAATATGTCTTGTCAATAAGCATTCTAAAGACATTTGCATTGATGACAAGTGTACCAAGCATATCAATATCCTGGATGGGCGGATATTCACTGATATCACTTGTAGGAATGCGAGCACGGAAGTTTCCGGATTCAACGAGGATTTGCGAACCTTCTGAAGTCACAAAAATTTCACTGCCATAAGACTGATTTTGAACAGTATCCAGCAAAGGTTTGGCTTTGACGACAACAACACCTTCTTCGATGACATTTGCTGTTTCAACAACGCGAAGGGTAATTTCTAAATCTGTACCTGTGACCGTAATATTGCCATTACGAGCTTCAATCATGCAGCTGCTGAGAATTTCAAAAGTGCCACGGCTAGAGCAGACGCCTTCAATGCGCTTGAGAACTACTGCAAATGTATCTCTGTTGAGAGAAAACTTCATTATTTACCCCTTCAAATAGACCAGCCACTTATATCGCTTATCGATATTTTCATAAGGCCACAATACTGGCGATCCAGTTTCCCGTATTTTACCCTCTGACGTCAAGTACAAATTAGATGAGGCAGGCGTTAATGGTAACTATTCAGCCGGGGCTCTGCCCCGGGGACTCAGTTCACAATATGAAATGAACTTCGTTTCCCGGGCCTTCCGGCTCTCCTCAAACACGGTTGGCTTTGCAGAACCCCGGGTGAATAATAATCGTTAATGAATCGCATTCAACACCGTCTTTATCACATGCTCACAATATGCGGTATGCCGACGTATGGCTTCGCCATAGTCGGCA
>JAZRWV010000404.1:0-3830 GCA_045599925.1 Myxococcota bacterium | reverse complement strand
ATTCTCATCCCTGCGTCATGGGCTGCTATGGCATCGGCATTACACGCGTACTCGCGGCTGCCATTGAACAATACAACGACGAAAACGGCATCAATCTCCCGGCCGCCATTGCTCCGTTCCACGTCATCATTGCCCCGATGCTGATGAAAAATGAAACCGTCGTTGCCGCCGCCGAAAAAATCTACAACGAACTCCAGGCCGCCGGCATCGAATGCCTCTACGACGACCGCGATGTCCGCGCCGGTGTCAAATTCAAGGACGACGATCTCATCGGCGTGCCCTACAGAATCACGATCGGCGAACGCAACCTCAAGGAAGGACTCGTCGAGTTCAAACATCGCGCAGATGCCGATAACACCAAAGTTTCTGTCGATGAAATCGTCGAATTCGTCAAAAATCGCGTTCAGGCCGACCTCAAAGCCGTCTGCGAATAATATATATTCTTTTTTGGATGGACGGCCTATTGGCTTCGCCAATACGGCCGTCTAGCCGCGCTATTGCATACGCGCGGCTTTTTTTATGATATAACCATGTCAAACAAAACCGATAATTCACATAAAACATCAAACGGTCGGTTCAATCACACAAAGCCGAACCGTTCCTCCGAAAAGAGCGAACGGCGTTCAGAAAGTTCAGAAAAACGGGACTTTAATCGTCCGTCGCGCGCCGAAAAGTACAACGATCCGGATGCATTTTTTGTCTGTGGGCTTCATCCCGTCGAAGAAGCGGTCTCTACCCTGCCCTCAGATACAATTCGCGCTTCGCGTTTGTATGTCGCCGAAAGCCGGGAGCAAAAGGAATTCGCCGATCTGCTCAAACTTTGTGATCAGAAAGGGCTCAAACCGGTTCAGTCATCGATGCAGGAATTGACTAAAAAAGCCGGCGAAACGCGACATCAGGGCGTTTTGCTTGAGCTCCCGAAGTTCAAATACACGGAACTCGACGATGTGCTGGAGAATCTGAGCCCGCAGCCGCTCATTCTTGTGCTCGATCAAATTCAGGATCCGCACAATCTCGGCGCCATTATTCGTTCAGCAGCGGCTTTTAGTGCCGATGCTGTTGTCATTCCTCGCGATCGGGCTGCTCAAATCACAGCAACAAGCCTTAAAACCTCAGCTGGACAGGCCTACAAACTCCCGATATGTCGTGTTTCGAATATCGCCCAGACGCTGCGTCAGCTCAAGGAACTCGACTTCAACGTCGTCGGAGCCGATATCGATGGCTGTGTCGAATCCGAAATTGACTATCACCGCGCAACGGCCCTCGTCATGGGGTCCGAAGGCGACGGCATGCGACGTCTTACCCGCACTTTGTGCGATCAGATGGTCCGAATCGCTCAGAATCCGGACGTCGAATCATTAAACGTCAGTGTGGCGGCTGCCATTCTGCTCTACACCGCATCGAAACAGAGAAAATTGAACTGGTAAGAGTTATCTGCTTTTTTAGACTGCGTACCTCAGGCGCGCAGTCTACTCGATTGCATCGATATCCTAAATGATAATGCCAATTTATGGCGTATAAATAGCAACATTCCTTAGCGAGCTAACGTCATCCAGTGATATCAGTCTGTTATCCGATGTGCAGAAAAAGCCGTCTTCAGGTTGACTTCTTGAAACATAAAAGAAACATCCTAGATTTGATGACGATGGACTAAAAGATGTCACTCCTCTCATGTTATATTTATAAGATGTTTCATATTCACAAGAGGCAGTCATTTCTCTTACAGATATATTTGGGGTATTATTCAAGACTAAATCAAATGGATTTGCTTTAAGATCATCGCAAAATAGATACCCATTCACATCTGGCTGTCCACTAACATTGACGTCAACATTGATAGAAACAGAATCTCTCGTGGAAATAACGCTGAGTTTGCATCCTGTGATCGCATCAACAATTTTGCAAGAACTACCATCAAATGAGCAGTCTGATGTACAGCTGGCAGTTCCGGAGAATTTAGTGCCTTCACAGGCATTATAAGCCAGAGCACACGAATTTTCTGGAACTTTTCCATCGCATTGTTCGTCGGCTTCAACGATTCCATTGCCGCAGATGGATGTGGATTTACAGCCAACATTTTCAACACAGGTTTGCGATTTACTACAAGCTTGTGATTTCTTTTGGCCTTTTTCGCATTTGACTTCGGTTTGTGCGTCTTTGCACTGAATCTTATCCCCTTCACACTCTGCACAATAAGATTTGTTGCCGCTGGTTATGCACCCTAATTCACATGATTTTGATTCGAACCAGTTAAGACTATAGCTGTATTTATCTTCAAGTTTGCAAACATATAATGTCGATGCATCATCACTGCAGCGGTTGGCAGCGGCAATACATGTACAATAGGCTTTATTAACAGATTCAGATACTTGACAATACCTTTGATTACTGGTGCAGTCTTCTGTTTGCCATTGCCCATCGACACAATTATAGGCAATGTTTTCTCTAACTGTATTTGCTTCGCATTTATATTCGCCCGATTTGCATTCAACACATCTGCCGTTGTCACAGAATCCAGTTGTGCATGGGATGCTCTCATTGCATTCTGACTTAATGCATACGCCATCGTTACAACTGTAGCCAGAGCGGCAGTCGGCATTGGCTGAACATTTCATGACGCATTCGTCATTGTGACAAATCATGTTATTAACTTCACAAGATTGACTCTTCCAGGCACCATTCACACATATGAGTAAATTATTATTCTGACATTGTTTTTCGCCTTCATCACATTCTTCGACAGCTTCGCATCCAGCATCAGATTCGATATAGCCATCACAGCATCCGGTAGTTACCCATCTGCCATCTTGGCATTCCTTTTTGATATGGTTTTCATCACAGGTTGACGCACTGGACGCATCACACTCTGATTCCAGGCAGAAACTTCCCGTTTTATCTGTTGCACATTGACCGCTGGGACAAGGTGCCATATTGAACCATTCATTGTTACGACACTTCATAACAGACGTGCCGTTGGCATCACATTGTGTCGCATTATCTGTGCAAATGGACGTTGGATTGGTATTGCTTGATTTAGGTGCACAAGACGATTGATTTGATGATGAAGAAAACTGGCATTCTTCGTCTTGTGTACACATCTTTTCTGACAAAAAACCATTGATGCAATTTTGGGATATAAGGCCCTTTGCTGTATTGGTACATCGTCCATCGGTAAAGTTACAGGCTTCCTCGCAAGCTTTCTTTTCCGAATTCCAGACAAAAGGTGCCGAACAGCTATCTTCATTCTCAGAACCTAGTTGACTGGAATAGTGCTCGTTTAAACAGGCATTGTACTCTTCATATTCATTTGACAATTGCTTCTGCAGAGCTTGTGAACTCTGGTCTTTTTCAATTTCATTAAAGATGTCGCAATCGAGCTTAATTTCTGCGTTTTTCAGTTTTTCATATTGCTGCATGCACTCGGAACGTTTGGATGTACTCGCTTTGAATTGATTGATGCAGTCATCCGCACTTTCATATCCCAGAGTTTTCAGCGATGAACATGTCGTCACGCGCTCGCAGAATGTTTCTGACAGCCAGTCAGCCGTTTCCAGTGAGCATGAAGCTAACAAACACGATGAAGCTAACAATAAATGAATATATTTTTTCATGATTATTCCAGGTCAATCGAACAAAAACACATTTTAGGATGGGACCATGCTATCGTCCTTTGGCCGATACGCATGGTCGCGAGCCGTTGTTGCACAACGGCTCTGCTCGCCTATGCGCCGAAGGCGCATACGGCTCGCGTAAATATCAATATCAAATATAAGGAGATGTAGAATCCTGGCTTTTGGGGAACTGGATGACTGTTGGACAACTGATAAAAA
>JAZRWV010000403.1:0-20091 GCA_045599925.1 Myxococcota bacterium | reverse complement strand
TGGGGCGGCAGGAGCCTGATTTTCGGCGGCAGGAGCCTGAATTTCGGCAGCAAAAGCCTGAATTTCGGCGGCAGGAGCCTGAATTTCGGCGGCAGGAGCCTGAATTTCGGCGGCAGGAGCCTGAATTTCGGCAGGCATTTGTGCGACGACACCGGTTTCATTCGGAATTTGAGCATTTGCGGGCATTTCGTCTTTGACGATGGTGCCGACGATGATGACGAAGAGTCCGAAAGCCATGACGAACCAGGCGAGGTATTTGGGAATACCTTTTCTGAAAGGCTTGGGGTTAAAAAGTGGGGATTGGTTCATAAAATTCCTCATTTTTATGTTTTGTGTGACTTTTCTATGCGCCCGGGTGGGCGCATACGAAAAGCCATGTCGGCTATGGCAAAGCCATACGCCGACATTCCTTGTTTTTTATTGGAACAAAAAAGCCCCCTCGTGATAGGAGGGGGCTTCATAAGACAACCATTTTCGGAATGAAAACTGATTAATTATCGTCAGGATCAAAGATTTTATAACAAGCTTCGTTTTCGATGTCGTTTGCCTGAATTTTGTTTCCACTGGCGTTTGCGCAGCTCATAGGTTCAGAATCGGGACCGAGGCATTTGAATACGCCGAGGCATTTGCAGTTATTTTTGTCACCGCCGCAACCATCATTGAGGATGGTATTGTATTCGGAGCCGGACTTTTCGGTGTCAGCAGCTGTAACACCCTTTCCGTTTGCGCCATTGACGACGTAACATGCTACGAAGTTTGATTTAGCGAGATCGTCAGAGCATTTGGTGCAGCCTTCGTTGACCATGGTATTGCAGTTGTCATCGATGTCGTTGGCGCAGTCTTCAGTTGTTTGATAACCGGGAATTTCCTCGGTGCTCTTTGGACATGCTTTGGGGTCATCTCCGGTGGGGTCGATATAGCTACCATTTTTGTAAATTTTGAAGACGAGGGAACCATTCACGCATTTTTCGACGCCGATTCTATCTTTTGAGCAGACGCTCTTATCGTAACTTTCGACTTTACCACCACCATAGCAAGGTTTGATGATTTCTTCGCATTTTGATGGGTCAGATTTACAATCGGCACCTTTAGGGCAAATACCATCGACGCAACCGTCACCAGAGTTGTCAAAGCCGTCACAAGTTTCGGCGGCTCCGAAATGGATCATTGGGTTATTATCATCGGGATCTTTGGGGTTTGTTTCGGTAAAACCGCATTCGTTATCGTATTTGGGGTCTGTTGAAGTATAAAAATGATCGCCGTCGACATCGACGCAGTGATCGATATCTTCTTCACGTACGCAACGACCGATGGGTTTTGAATCGGTTTGTCCAACACATTTGCTTCCTTCCAGGCAATCATTATCACTTTCGCAGAGGAAAACGCCTTTTTCTTCGATATCGCGTTCTTCGACCGTGCAGCTGATACCCACGGCTAAGAAAGCAGCACAAATACAGGATGCGACTAATATTTTACTCGACCGACTCATCTTATTAACCTCTCTGGTCAAACAGGTCTGACGGATTTACACTTTTGAGCGGGCGCAAATTTTAACGCCTTTACAACGCGTGGTACTTTAACATGGACAATATAAAATGGCAAGTGTTTGGTTTATTGCTGTTAGTTTAGGGTTACTATTCAGCCGGGGTTCTGCCCTGTTTCCTCAGTTCGCAATAAGAAATGCGCATTAATGTCAACATTTCAGCTGTTTTGCATTCACCCTGGCTGAGCTGTAACAGTTTTGGGGTAACGGAGGAAGTGTGTGGGAAATTATTTTTTACCGAACAGGATTTCTGACAGTTCATCTGCAGTGTCTGCGATGAGATTTGCGCCGCATTCTTCCAGAATTTTTCGCGAGCGAAACCCCCAGCTTACGCAGACGCCCAGACAGTGTGCATTTTGTGATGTTTTCCAGTCCACAGGTGAATCGCCAATCATGGCGACTTCTTCAGGTTTGATATTCCATGCTTTGCACATATCAAAAAAGCCGTCAGCTTCCGGTTTGAGGACACAGCCTTCCTGAACACCAATGATGGCATCAAACAGCGTATTTCCGAAGAATTTCTGGGTGAGTTTTTCGCACCAGAACTGGGGTTTGTTGGTGTAAATCCCCTGCATCATGCCTTGTGATTTTGCCCGAACGATGATGTCCATAATACCAGGATATATTTCTGTTTGAGGATCGTCGCGGTGCATGCATCGCCATCGGTAATCCTTCAAAAATTGATCGAGTCTTTCACCATCAAGGCCGCTGGCTTTGTGGCATAAATGTCTGGCTCCATAGCCAATGAACATGATCATTTCTGATTTCGGGCGTTCTGGCAGCTGGTATGAGCGGAGAGTGTCGTTGCATGCACCGATGATGTCATCAAGTGTATTGAGCAAGGTGCCGTCCATGTCCCAGACAAGGGCTTTTATTTGCTGAGTCATTGTTTGTTTTCCGGGGGATGATTGGCTGTGAAAATTAGAACCAGTATTGAATGCCGAGTCGGGCACCCATCATGTGTTTGAAGTAGTTTCCGTCTGATGGCCACGTCGTGACACTGGCTGTGCCTTCCATTATCACATAAAATGGATCTTTTCCGAAACTGAGGCCAATGACGAAGTCGATCAGCATTGCAAAGGGATCGTGATTTGTTGTGACATCTTTGGGGTCACATTCGATATCATTGGTTCCAAATGTTTTGCATGTGGTCGATTTGGAAATTGTGTATGGCGTTGAAAAGCTAAAATCCAGCCCCAGCATAAGGTAGATGCGAATCCATTGCCAGTCCTGAGCCAGTCCAAGAAAAACCGGAATCTGATAGATTTCAAAATTGTCATACAGTTCGTGGGCTTTATCCTGGAGAATGGTGAGTATTTCGCCCTGAACACGAATGAAAAAGTGTGAATCAAACATGTATGACAGGGAAATATGACCGCCAATATTGTTGAGAAAATCTTCAGTGGGATGACGCACATGAGAGGCGTATGTTGCACCGACTTCCAGTGCAAAGCGATGAGCTTTGTTCAGGGGCTCATCTTCGACAATTGCTGTCTCAACCTTGAGACAGTCATAAGTGTTGGAGAGCATCAGAGAGGCTGTATCGGCGACATACTGTTCCTGGCTTGTTTCTGGGAAAGTGAGCTCCTGTTTTAGATATTGCATTTGTTCGTCTACGGCATTCCATGTGTCGATTTCCAGAAACAGGTTTCCGGATGAATCCTGAACAATGCGTGGAATGACGAGAATATCTGCACCAATTTTATGGGCAAGGGCAGTTGCATCTTTTTTGGATGTCTGTCGATAGAGTTCGTTGCTCAAAAAAAGCTCAAGAGCTTCATCGTAGAGTCTGACACGTTCCGGACTCTGACGTCCTTCAAGCATGGTCAGATAGGGGGCGAGTCGAATGAGTTCTACAAAGGCAAGACGGGCTGGCTGGGCTTTGTTGTCGGATGGTTCGTCAGGAACATCTTCATCGCTATTTTCCTGATATTGGGCTATCAGTGCATAAGCAAGCATTTGCCAGGCCTGAGCTACCTGTTTTTGTCGATAATACTGAGTAAATGATTTTTGATAATTATCGATGGCACGACGCAGAAGCTCAATGGCTGAGGCATAATTCATGTTTTCCATGAAATTATGGGCATATCCAATATCGATTTCTGCCTGCATAAAAGCATCGGTTTGTCTGAGTTCTGCGTGATTGAATGCGGCCTCGATATCCGATGCACTTATGACTCGAAGATAGGGATGATGCTCAGCCTGAGCAATGAGATTTTTCCTTAAAACACTGACGTCGATATTGGCTTTGGGAGGAAGATTTTTTTGCAGATAAATAGGGATGGGCTGTGGGAAAAATGCAATGGAATAATCCTGGTCTTCAGTGACCTGCACATCAGGAAGAACTTCAGCCTGAACTGGTTTGATGTCCCAAAGTCCCAACAGACACAATAAAAAAACTATCCATATCTTCTGCCGCATTTTCTAACCTTTTTAGTATAGCAAAATAGGCAGAACACCTGCACAGGCAGTCTGATCATCTGATGTCGGGTTGATATAGCAGCCACGCTGCTTTCCATAGTCTTCTGCGGCACTGTTGATCGATTTGAGGTACAGTCTGTCAGAACTTTCGTTACTCAGTCGGGTGACCATTCGCATCATGCCATTGATTTCTGAGGAATCGTTGAAAAGAAACCATCCACCTTTTTCGTCGAGATTGCTGATATCCATCACTGGAAGTTCCTGCGAAATGCCATTGGCATTTTTGCCGTAGATGACGGATTCGGGGACGCTGGAATAAAAGACGAGTGTCTGATTGTCCAGGGTTGCGAGGATAGGTTCTGTGTTTTTGTTCCAGGAACCATTGAGGTCGATGTCTTCGTAGATAATGACAGTTGCGAGGTATAAATCACCCTCTAAGATACTCGAGGAAATGAAGGGATTGTCCCGAAGAATGATGTGGCGCATATTAGCCGATGAAATATCACAGTCATCGAGATAGGCCGTTTGAATTTCCTGAAAATTGTGTGCAGTTTGCTCAATGCGACGTGTAGCCGGACTTCCAATGACGGCCAGTTTTAATGAACGACATTCCTGAGCGGATGGCATGCAACGATGATAATTGATGTCTGAAGGTAAAATGATATCAGCTTCTGTTTTTCGGAAATAATAAGCGCAATTAAGAGATTTGTCCGATTGCTTTTCCATCTTGGTCAGGATGAGCTGTTCTCTTCTATCCTGATGATTTGTTATGTATGCGGCATCTTCTGGAAGCAAATATTCACTTCCTTCTAATTCGATATTTCCGTAGTACTGATTCCGTGAGAGCTGTCCTGAAAGTTTTTCCTTGCCAAGCTCTGCTTTAAACAGCCATTGTCTTTGTTCACGATCAGTAAAGACGACGTACACTGTATTACTGCGCACATAACCATAATCAATACGTGCACAGTAATAAAAGTATGTTGTATTGCTCATGAGCAGCGGAACCTGACGAAAAGTGTCGTAGCTGCTCATATCAAATGACTCAAAAGTTCCACCGATGGAGTCTTCAAACTGTCTGAGGTGAAAACGGAAGTAACGTCGATTGTTTTCATCGGACAGGGTAGTATTCAAGCGTCCTGACTCAATGGATTCTTCGAAGCTGCCATTGACATCATAGATGACATCGCACGACGTGAGCAGGAACATACTCATCAATGCAGTCAAAAAGAGCACTGTAATCTGAGAGGACTTTTTTCTCATCAGAGTGATAAAACCTTTTCGGTACCGTATCTTTCAGAAAGGTTTTCGACGCGGGTTAGCACGGAAGCTCTTTGTTTCCAGAATTGTTCAAAAGATTCGGTTTCATGTTTTGAAGGGTTTGGAAAGAGCATATTAAGCGTTTGCTCCTTGTCAAGATTTCGCAAGGACTCAATAAAATGGGCACTATAGCGTTCCGTCATCAGGAAACGTTCTTTAACCTTATCATTGCTGTATGAAGGAAAACTGGCACCATTATCGATAGAAACAATGCGGCCGTCTTTGTATTGACAGTTCACACCCCACCAGTCGGGAACGCCACTGAATCGATCCCAGTTTCCGATGAGATAGTCAAAGACGAGGACTTCGGAAACCTGAGCAGCCAGTTGAGCAGCTGTAAGATTGCTGGACTGTTCCAGAATTTCAGTGTGGAGATTTTGTGTATTTTTATTGCGTTTAAGGGGCAACAGGACTTTTTCCAGTGTGCCAAGATCCGCAATATAATCATCCTGGGCAAGCCAGGGCTTCCAGAATGAAGTCAGTTCAATGGGAAAACGGGTAAAATCCGGAACCCAGTCTTTTAATGTTCCGTAAACATACGTTTTACCGTCTTCTTTTGTCCAAATGAGATCGACAAGTTCTTTTCGATAAGTTGATGCTTTCTTGGAATTTGAACGACTGAACAGCTTGTTGAACAATGCATGTTCGATACGAATGGGACGATTCCATGGAACAGAAAAATCACATTCCAGCAGTTCGCATAAACGCCAGGCTGCAATTTCAGAGCGATAATTGGATTGTCTTCTCGTTTGCAGAGGTTTGAAAGCTCCGATGTTCTGGCCATTGAGTTTCATCTTAAAGGTCAGAGTTGATCCACCTCCGAGCGGATCAATTGTGTCACACTCATTTTCTGTGAGAGTCATAACATCCGGTAAAAATTTCGGATCGTTCAGCAAAAGTTTAATTTTCATCTTCTGGGCGAATTCATGATTGCCCGAAGCATTTGCTTGTTTGAGCAGTTCTCTGGCCTTGTCGATTTGTTTTGTTGAAATCGACAGTTCAATGAGCTGTTCAAGCCAGTTTTGGTTATCCGGAAAGAATTCTGCACCGGTTTCGAGGTAGATGAGTTTGGCTTCATCAGTGGATTGCTGGTTAAGTTTCTTTTCCAGCCAGCTTGCCATCCAGGTGTTGTAGTCTATGGCTGAGGCGACTTTAAGTGAGGCTTCGTGGATAGATGCCGCCATTTCTTCCGGGGTGTCGAATGTGACAGATTCGATTTCTGCAATTTGTGCCTGTTCAGAGTGATTGGGATCAAGCCAGGGGGATATTTTTGCAAAAGCCCCCATTAGATAGAGCATAAAGAGAATGCCGCAAGTCAGGATAATGATGATGACAAGCCAAATAATAAGGTGTGTCGATTCTTCATTTTCTTGCGGGAGGGGATTGAAGGCAGAGGTCGGAATTTCTGCGGAATGTCGGCGTGCAGATGGACTCGTTTTAAGAATTTCAGGAAGAACGGAAGAAACTTCGATGGGAATAGTCTGCCGGCTTTCGATGTCGAGTTCTTCAGTACCAGGAATCGGTACGACTTTGGGTTCGTGTTCTTCTGCTTCACGTGCTGCTTTAACCAGCTGTGCTACATGCTTGAGTTCATCAATGGCTTCGGGATCTTGAGGGATGGTTTGATCGCCGCCTTCGTTTTCATGTTCTTCATTGTTTTGGGTAAAATCCCCTTTCCATGTCTGAACGTCCGATCTGGGAAGGATTTGATCCATGGCCTGAATGTTTTCGATGTTGCGATTGACTTCGTGATGAATGACAGGAACCGGTGCAAAAATTCCCTGTTCTTTGAGACGATCCATGGCTTTGGCTGGTCGTTGGTCTCGATTGGGAGGTCTGATGCCGAGTTTCATCACCTGAGCAGTTGGAACACATTCTTTTGCTGCAAGTGCTTCGCGAACCAAATCCGCCTGGTGTCCCACATCAACTGTACGTGCATTTTCAAAACGAAGTTCTTTTGCGATGTTGCTGACGTCGTTGGTTTCAGACACTTCCATCTGATAATCATCCAGCTCCAGTGATTTTTTTTTGCGTATTTCAGCAGCAATGGATGAAACGTCTTTTGTTTCGCTGGATTCTAAATCAAAGTCATCTGAATTTGTCAGTGTATTGCTGCGTATCTGAGACGCAATATCGCTGACATCTTTTGTTTCACACGAGTCCAGATCGGAAAGATCTTCGGACTTGGAGGGCGGCATTTGGGGGAGGCTTGCAAATGAATCGTAATTTTTTGCAGAAGCAAAATTCAATGTGACTGCAGATGTTTTGTCTTCATCTGCAGCATCAGTATCAGAAGAATGAGACAGAACTGCATTAGAAGCAGTCATCACGCTTGATGAAGAATCAAGTGTTTTCAGCATGCTGAAGGTTGGGTCGATGACATGGCTATTATCTTCATCATCATCATCTTGTGGTAAATGCTGGATTTCCTGAAGAGTCGTGCCCGTTGCACTGAGAATGGATTGGGTATCGATTCTTTCATGAATCGTTGCATCATCGTCGTCATCGTCACTGTCAATTTGTGAAAATTCCTCAATATTTTCTGGATTAAACTTTGAGATAACCCGGCTTGAACCGAGAAAGGACAATTTTTCTGATTCCAGACGACGAAGTCCGGCTTCAACGCTGACGCGATAATCTGTGCGGTTTGTACGATTCTCTTCAGACATAAATAATAAACAATAGTGAGCAGCCTTCATCCTCTGGCTGAACATTAATCATGGAATGCGTCATAAACATTTTCAGACGTGAAAATCAATCATCATATACTTCATATTGTTCGTGATGAAGCTGTGGGCTGGCGTGAATCTCAATTGAACGGTGAAGTTTTGCTTCAAGTTGTTCTATGGCTGTGCGTTCTTCATCGAACAGCAGCTGCGCGACATCGGGATGCGCCAGAACTGTCATTTTCTTGCTTTTTCCGAGGGTGGCTTCGCGCTGAAGTTCGCGAAGTATTTCATATGCGACGCTCTGTCGGCTGCGAATATATCCCTTGCCTTCACAGTAAAAACAGGGTTCGCAGATGCTCTGAATCAGGCTTTCTCGAACGCGTTTCCGCGTCATTTCAACCAGACCGAATTCACTAATTTTCAGAATATTTGTTTTTGCCTTGTCATTGGCAAGTTCTTCTTCCAGGGCAGCATAAACTTTTTCGCGATTGGAGACGCGTTCCATGTCGATGAAATCAATGATGACAATACCACCGATATTGCGAATTTTCAGCTGATAGGCAATTTCGCGTACAGCTTCGAGATTGATTTGAAGAATGGTGTCTTCAAGTGAGTGTTGACCGACATATTTTCCGGTATTGACATCAATGGCAGTCAGGGCTTCCGCAGTATCGATGACGAGGTATCCGCCGCTTCGCAGCCAGACACGGCGAGCAAGAGCACGAGAAACCTCGATTTCAATTCCGTAGGCATCAAAAATGGGATCGAGTCCGGTATAGAGTTTGACGCAATCGGTATGATCCGGCATGAACTTTTGAACGAATTCACGGACTCTGGCATAGACATCTTCGTTGTCGACAATGACTTCATCGATTCCTTCGGTCATGAGATCTCGGACGGCACGCAGCGGCAAATCGAGTTCTTCATACAGCAAATCCGGGGATTTCTTTTGCTCAAAATCTCTTAAAATATCGCGCCACAGATTAGTCAGATATTTGAAATCGTCATCGATTTGCTGTTCTGTTGCGCCTTCAGAAGCTGTTCGAACGATAATTCCAGTTCCGGGTTGACGACGTTCATTGACGAGGTCTTTTAGGCGTGTACGCTCAGCTTCTGTGCTGATTCTACGACTAACACCGATGTGATCAAATGTCGGCATATGCACCAGAAAACGTCCTGGAAGCGAGATGTGGCTTGTGATCCGGGCTCCTTTTGTTCCAATCGCTTCTTTGGCGACTTGAACGAGGATTTCCTGGCCCTGATGAAGGCGTTCTTCGATGGGGCCAACCGGTCTGTTCTGTCCTCTCGATTGCGGAATTTCGGGATCATCAATTGCATCGGCATCGACTTCCTGCATATACGCTTCGTGTTTATTGTAGACATCATATACGTACAAAAACGCTGCTTTTTCCTGGCCAATGTCGACGAAAGCAGCTTGCATGCCGGGTAAAACTCTCAGAACACGACCTTTATAGATGTTTCCTACGGTTCCGCGTTCGCAATTGCGTTCCAGAAAAAATTCAGAAATTGAACCATTGACGACCAGCGAGACTCTTGTCTCATGACTTGTCGTATTCATCACCAGTATGTTGGACATTATCACTCCAGTTCAAAGCACAAATTTGTGCGCAATGACTTTACGCGATTTTGACAATTATGGCGCATGTTTTTGTTCTTTTTTTGCGTGCGCAGAAACAGTCCTGGTGATTGAGAGGGGATAGTGGTTAATAAAAAGTGCCATTTTGTTTTGGACTTTTTGGAAAAACAATTTGATACGAAATAAGATGTGCTAAATATTGCAAAATGGTAAATAAACTTTTATTTTAAAGCGTTATGCTCGGAGAGGTGCTTTCCGACGTATATTGTTTTGTTTGGAATTAATTTCCCCGTGGCTTTTTGGAATAGAATCTGCCCATGAAAATTGAAAAATCTAATTTTTTGCCCACAGGATTTGACTCTGACTCGTTGGACCAAACAATTTCCGATGAACTTGATGCTTTTATGCCAGGTAAGGTTGTCGGACGCTCTGAATCATTTACGGATTTAGAGGATGAGGATGATGAGGATTTTGGACCCGGTAAACCTGTAGATAGCGCTGACAATGATGTAATTGATCCTGATATGATTGATGATTCCTCTCTTCAGGAACTTTCATCTTTATATCGTGTGACAACCAAACAGGGAGATGGCGGAAACTCTATTGTTTATGACGCCTGGCGTATCGCAGATGGTGCACATGTTGCTCTGAAGGTTTTAGCCCTTTCCCCGACGTTGAGTGCCGATGATGCAGAGCGTACGCGCGAACAGTTCCTTCGAGAAGCTCATATTTTAACATCATTCATAGATGAACATGCCGTAAAATGTCTGAATGTTGGACTCTTTAATGGAGCTCCCTGCATCGTTCTCGAATTTATTTCGGGTAAACAGCTTGATGCATACATTCGCGATTATGGCATATTGCCCTATGATTATGCTGTCGATATTGTACGACAGGTATTACTGGCACTTGAAGAAGCTCATAATAATGGCATTATTCATCGCGATATAAAACCGGCCAATATTCTTCTCATGGACGATACAGATCCTCCTTTGGCCAAGCTTATTGACTTTGGTATTGCGACGATTTCCAAGCGCTCCACTGTTCAGTTTCCTAAGAATTCAACTGGAATTATTCGCGGTACACCTTCATATATGGCACCAGAACTTTTTTCCAGTGACGGTGTCGTTTGCGTCGAAACGGATATTTATGCCATCGGTCTCGTTCTTCTCGAATGTTTGACAGGAAATGTCGCATTTTCAGCACCTAGCCTCATGCAGGTCGCTAATTTAAAGACCAACAGCGGTCTTAGCATCCCTGAGTTTGTTCCCGAGTGTCTGCGAAACGTCATTGCCAGATGTTGCGATCTCGACCCTGCTAATCGTTATCACTCAGCTCGCGATCTCATCATCAGTCTCGATCAGGCTTTGCCTGAAGCTATGGCTCAACGCGAAAATTGCGAGAAAAAATATCTGAAATCGATGGAGATGAAAGCCCCCTCTCGCTCAAAACAGAATTCACTTCCAATTATCATTGCTGTTGTCGCATGTTTATTGGCTGTTGTCGCTGTTTTGGCAGTCGTCATGGGGAAAGGCTCGGATGAACCTCCAGTCGCTGATACGCCAACACCAGCCGTTGCAGCCCCAGCACCAGCTGGTGAAGCCCCAGCACCAGCCGTCGCAGCCCCAGTACCGGCTGGTGAAACCCCAGCGCCAACTGTCGCAGCCCCAACACCGGCTGTCGCAGCCCCAACACCGGCACCAGAAGTGCCTGCACCAGCTCCGGTACAGGCTGATGCTCAGCCTCAAAATGCTGCAGCTCCAGCACTCGCTCCGGAACAACCTGCGAATGCCGCCGGTTCGGATAACCAAAACGAAGTTGCTGCAGGAAACACGAATGAGGAAGTTCCTTCGCCGAAGGATGATAACGCCGCCGAAAATCATGTTCCGGCTAAGGCTAAATCAAAATCACAGACAAAACAGAATAGCGTTCCTTCAACAACGAAGAAAACCAATTCAAATTCCGCTTCTGGCTCATCCAAATCAAAGAGGAATGAAACAACAATGTTGCCAACTTCTATGTTCTAAGTTTGGATTTGGATAAAATTTAAAAAGCCCCTTTTTCGATGAGAAAAAGGGGCTTTTTTAGTGCTTATAAAATCGGAAAAGTGCTGCGCACTTTTCCGAAGCGATGATTAAAACTGAACTGTCAAACCCATGTAGGAGGGCGAAAGATCGAAGGAAACGTTTGCTGTTTCTTCAGCAGGTTCTGCTGCACTTTCGAGATTGTTGATTTTTACATGGGCAATGATGGCGGTAATCATACCGGCAACACCTAGACCAAGACCTGCTGCGAGGAAAGCATAACCAAATTTTTCGTAGCTGTTGTACTCGTTAAAGTGATTGGAGCTGCCAGAGAGAAGTTTTTTATAGTCATCACCAGCTTTGCTGTAATACACACCAACGATGGATGCACCAGCAATGGCGATGGCGGCGCCACCGACTGCCAGACCTGTGCCTGTCCACTGGAGTGTATACATGTCATCAATATATTCTGAACGAAGATAGTTTACGGTTGAAGAAGTAGAAGCATCATTTTCGGCTGCCTGATTGACGAGCTGTTCTTTATAGGCTGCTTCAAGAGCTTCCATTTGGGTGGTTTTGTCATCGAGCTGAGCTTGAAGGGATTCTGCCTGTTTTTTATATGGCAATTCGAGTTCGCCACGACGCAACCAGATTTTTTCGATGACAGCCTGTGGTACATCGTAGTTGTGCAGATAGTCGGTTGCACGACGAATAGCACTCAGAGCTTCTTCATCACGACCAAGGGCGCGATAGGTTTCACTGAGCATGTAGTTGGCAAGCGGGGCTCTATCGCAAATGAAGGTCAATGACTTTCCATAATCGAGTGCAGCATTGTAATCGCCTTGCTCATAGGCATTTGCCATCTGGTTGCTCAGGTCATTCCAGCGCGATGATGATACTTCACTGCAATCTGCAAACGCATTGGAGGCACCAAGCAATAAGGTCGCAGCACTCATAAAACCAATAATACGGGATGTTTTACTCAAAATAACCTCTCTCTTTCTTTATTATTTCGTAATTTCGTCATCGCTGACTTCAACGTAAACTGCAAAATTATTTAGAAGGACGTTTCCTTCGCGGCAGTTATGCCAACCATACCTTGGATCTGCATAACCGTAATATTTTTCTTTATCAGTATCACTTATTAAGTTGGGATTTTGGTATTCGTTATTATTATTAATAGCCTCAAACATAGCTAATTTCTTGTTTTTAATATCATCATTTGGTTCTATACTTTTTTTACAATCATCTGGGTGACAATATGGTGCTGAACCACATTTTTCGATTGAGCCATCTGTTGCGCAGTATGTCAAAACCTTATCACAAACCATGGTGTCGTCGCCTGTTGGTTTGATTTGTACGATTAATTGATAAGCTTTAGTGCATGCTATATCATCAACATTTGACGTCCCCGGTGATAAAAGCTGATCCAATTGGAAATTTTTGGGGCTTTGTTTTATGCATTCATTCGGTTCATAATGCACAACAAGCTTGCTCTGGTTTATATTTTTAAAACTTAATATTCCTCTTCGAAGAACATCTGTCGGCTTGACTTCATATGCAGGTGCTGCGTAAACACTAAATTTAGAATCTGATGCAATAGGTGCAGATGAAATAGTAAATACTGCATCAAAATTGTGATCTGTCCAATAGCTGTTGGATTTTTTCATCAACGTGAATCCCAGCTGCTCATCTGCATTAATCATGTAACAGCCAATAGTTTCGTTTCTCACGGAACATTCAGGATCTCCAGTTTCTTGGCAATAGCTTTGATTGAATGCAGTGGGATAATTACACGTAACAACGCCATGAATTGGAAGATAAAAATCATAGCTGCTACCTGCATAATCCTTTGTATCTGGAGAGATTTTATCGACACCCCAAACATCAGTTGGTGTTAAATCCAATGCATTAAAACATTTTTTATTTGAATCGCTTGGGCAGGGAACGACATCACGACAAACACCATCATCACAGACCTGGTTGAGTGCGCAAGCGGGATCACATACAGCCATTCTAGCAATTTTGGTGATTACAGGGTCGACACTATCATCATAAGTGCAGGCTGCAAATGCTGGTGTCAGCATGAGACAGGCCATTATCAACGCGAAATGTTTTTTCATGAAACGGTTTCCTCAACAGAATAACTACGAAAACGTGATGTCAAAGCAGAATGTGCTGGAATTTTCGGACTTGAGAACAAGTGCCGAAAATTATCGGACACAAAGACGTATCTTAGTAGATAATTTGTTACGAAATAGCAAGTAAGAGTGTTATTTTTTTTAGGGGGAAGGCTACAACTCAGCAGGGATGAATGCAAATCAACTGAAATGCAGGTACTAATTAAGTTTCTGAGAAATGGGGAAGGGGCCCCCTACACGCGCTTAACGAAAATATGGCTTAAGCCGTAATATTGGTATCGCAGCTTAAACATTGCGGATTCCAAAGGGCTCAGCCCTTTGGGCGTGGGTGAATACATTCCAACTAATAAAAAAGGCCGTGCGTATGCCAGAGCATAGCACGGCAGGGCGAAGCGTATGCCCGAAGCAGAGCTTGCGGGCATAGCGAGCCGCCAAAAAATTAAATCATATAATGGGCATTATCCACAGCACTTCGGAGTTCGGAAGGGAGTTTAAACCAGCGCTGTGGATCGTATTTCAAAGTTGTTTTCAGCCAGCTGAGTCCTTCTTCGCGGCGATCGAGATGATTGATGAAGAGCATTCCGAGGTTGTGCATGCAGATAACGGCTGAAGAGTCGAGTTTGAGCGCATGCTGATAAGCTTCGGCAGCTTCGCTGTAGCGGTTCATCTTTTCGAGTAGAACGCCTTTGTTCGACCAGGCTTCGGGGAAATTCTGGTTCATTTCGATGGCATCATCGAAGAATTTGAGGGCATCGTCGAGTCGATTTTCGATCATTGCGGCGGTTCCGCGATTGACGAGACCACGGGCTGATTCGCCGAGAGCGATAAAAGCCAGGCCACGTCCTTCCCAGACTTTGGCGTTATTTTTGTGATCCTTCATGACGGCTTCGAAAGCATCGAGGGCGTCTTTGTTTCGTCCATCAGCGATATAAGCAAATCCGAGTGAGATCTTGACATCTGCATCGTCTTTATTCTGATGCAGAGCGAGTTTGTAGATATCGATAGCTTCTTTAAAACGCTTTAAAGCGGCGAGGATATTGGCTTTTTCGTGGAGAGCATCGAAGTCGGTTGCTTTCTGTTCGAGGGCTTTGCTGATGTACTGCTCGGCATTTTCGAGCTGTCCGGCGCATCTTGCGATGATGGCGCGTTCGCGCCAGAGCTCGATATCGTTGGGGGAAACAGCGAGAGCTTCGACGATACAGCCTTCAGCTTTGTCATATTTTTCGAGTGAACGCATGAGCTGAGCGGCTTTAATCCAGGTTCTGATGTGTTTTGGATCCTGATTGAGAATCTGTTTGTAGAGGGCAAGTGCTTCGCGATGTTGTCCGCGATCGATAAAGATACGGGCTTTATTGTTGAGTGCAAGCATGTGATTTGGATCGACCGCAAGGACTTTGTCGAGAACCTGAAGACTATCGTCGAGACGGCCGAATTTGTAGTAGGCGACTCCGAGTTCGATCTGGTGCGTCAGATTGTTGGGTTCGAGGTCGATACATTCCTTAAACGAAGCAATCGCTTCATCGGGACGATTGGCGTCAAGCATTGACCATGCTTTCTGTTTCATTCTGGCGATTCGGTTACTATCCATGACACTTCCTGATTTTAGAGGTTGTTGATGTCATTGCGCGATGGGGGCAGCCATTCTCCGGGTTCCCAACGTTCAAATTTTTCATCGTTGTAATATTCGTATGTTGTTTCAGCAGAAATATCGGCGCGTTCATCGTCCATGTGATCATCCATCTGCTGATAGAGTTCATCGCGTTTCTGGTTGAGTTTTTCCCATTCTTCGTCTGAGAAATCCTTGCGATTTTTGAGTTTTGCATTCAATTCGACGAGTTCTGCGACCAGGGCAACGGATTTGCTTTGATTTTCGCGCAAATCGGTGTCGCTGGCGACTTCGGCATTTTGCGAGATATCGCCTGCATACGTCATGTTGAGTTGTTCGAGCAGGTAGATGGGATGATAGGTAAAGAACATGCCTTTTCCGAGGTCGAGAGCGGTGCAGACGTCTTTGGTCATCCACTGGAACGGAAGCCATTGAATCAGCCATTTTCCGAAAGAAGCTTCGGATTCCCACTGCCAACCCACTGATTCGACCGCTGTTTTTGTCCAGTTCATCGTTGGGGACCACTCGCTCTTGTGGTAGCAAATCATTTTGCGGAAATCATCGCGTCTGGGCGAGAGCGGTTCGTTCGACGACATGGCAAAGAAGCCGCCGATTTCGGAAGATTTGAGCAATTTTGGAGATTTACCGGTTTGATAGCGAACGTATTCCTGAATTGGACGGAGCAATTTTTTGACTTCAACCCGGGAACTGTCACTGTATTCGCCTTCGATAATCAGCCAGGCTTCTTTTTCAGTATTTCCGGTGTGGAAGATATTTTCGGTGCTGAAAACTTCGATGTGGACCTGATGGGCAAGTCGACCGGCTTTTTCACCGAATTTTCCGATTGTGCCGATAGGAGTGCCTGCATCGCATGGAATATCGGTTAAGATGATATCGCCCCGGAAGAATGCACTGACGATTTCCTTATGATTTTTCCTTGGCATGGTTCCATCCATAGTTTGAGGAATGCCTTTGATATAGGATTCGTCAGCATTTTCGCCGGAAAGATATTTAAAATCATCGGGGACTTCGGTTTCGCCGAGGAGGAGGTCATTGACCCATGGATTTTTTTTCAAAGCCTCATCGGTATCCATGGGTTCGAGGTGCATGTAGAGGGAATACCAGAAGACATCTTTTGGATTTCCATCCTCGCCGTCTTCTTTTCTGGAATGTCGAACGAGGACGAAGCTTGGGTCACCGAGGTCGACGGTTTTGACATTTCGGATGGCGACGATGGTGCCTTCCATCATGTTGAGGATCTGAGTTCCGTCTGGAGCAGTCAGATGAACGCCCGAATGCCATGACTGATTTGAACCGAGGGGGTACCAGCCGCCTGCGGATGTTTCGGCATTGTTGTAGTATTGCTGGAGCTTGTCGTAGAGGAGTTTTCCGCCACATTCGGAGAGGTTCTGGCGTTCGCCGGGTTCGCCGATGAGCATCGGGAAACTATTGCGTTTTCCCTTAATTCCTGAAAGAACCCGAAGCCAGTCGAATGCCGGACCTGGATCCCATTTGTTTGCCGAGCAGTGGTAATGTCCCAGAAATCCTTTAAAAGAAACGGAGTCGCGCAGAAGTCGATTGATGACTTCGCCGTTTTCTGAAATGGGTGGGAAGCAGTTTGCGGCGACGACAGGAAGAGGAGTCCATGGCTCTTCGCCGGGAACATTGATTTCTGTGATAAAAGCCTTAATCAGGGCGATGATGGTTTCGTATTGAGGTTCTGTATAGCCGAGCATGGTTTTGACGGAACCGTTGATTTTTCCCTGATAGATATCGCGCATGCCGTTGGCCGGATCTTCTGCACGAAGTTCAGTATAAACGGGATTGTTCATATCGATGGCGATACTGTGATTGTTATTTTCACCAGTAGCCCAGGCCATGTGATAGGGATCCATATACTGATAGAGTGTGCCGTCGTAATTGACGCAGAAATGCGTAGAAAGACCGCGAGTGCACAGGACATTATAGGTGTCTTTTGCATTCATTGTGACGTCGTGATGGAGTGCAATCTGCCAGATGTGTTTTCCTAAAGCATCGATTTCAGGGCGTGAGGTTGCAGCCAGTTGTTCGGCGGTTCTGTCGAAATGTGCTTCCTTGCTGAATCGCGGACAGTAATTCATCAGTGTCGGACGCAGAAGCGACATCTGAAGGAACTTATCAGGACTGAGACACTTTTGAGGATTGTAATAGCTTGGAGCCGATTCATCATCAAATCGCAGAACCGGATAACTGGTGTCGATGGGCACTTTTCGACCGGCAAAAACGATGTATTTATCCATGAGTTCTCTCCTTTACTATCAATTCCGGGCTCTGTTTGCTTCGCAATAGAGGCATATATCCCAATGAGCTTTCATGGGACGTCCGCAATCCGGGCAGATGCGGACAGCCGCAGCCGGTGCTTCTTCTTTTTTCTGAGGTGCAGCAGCGGGACGATTGGCCGAATCAGCTTCGCAGTACAGACATGTCGTCCAGTGAGGTTTCATCGGACGTTTGCACACAGGACAGAGGCGTTCACCGGTATTTTCCGGTTGTTTTTTCTTATCCGCGCGAGGACCGACGCCTTTTTTAGTGCCACCGCCTTCGGCACCGATACCGGCTTTGCAGAACAGGCATTCTTTCCATTGTGGCATCATGGTTCGATTGCATTTAGGGCAGACGCGGCCTTCGAGTTTGACGCCTTTCTTTTCGGCTTCTGCCAATGCTTTTTCGCGGTTTTCTGCGCGCTGTTTATTGAGTTCTTCAGCAGCTTCGCGAGCGCAGAACATGCATTCCTTCCATTCCGGCAGGAGCGTTCTACGGCATTTGGGGCAGACTTCGCCGCGCTCAATCTTTTCCTGAATCAGCATTTCTTCGAGCGCGGCTTCTTCTTCGGCTTTTTTGCGTTTATGACGGCGAACGAGCAGGAATGTGATGAGTGAAATGAGCAGAATGCCGACAATAATGCCGGTAATAATCCAGAAACGTTTCCAGTTGAACTGGAGTTTAAGAATGGTTTTAGGCGCATAAGGTTCAGCCTGGGCCGTAATACCGCCTTCGCGAAGAACTTCGAGGCGGTAAGTGACTTCGGCACCTTCGTAGACGTCAGAATGTCGGAAATCGATGACGAGTTCGCCGTAAATTTCTCCCCATGCGTTGTTAATGCCGGTGGAAATCTGGTCGACGAGTTCCGCGTATCGATATGTGCCGCCAGTTTTACGGCTCAAACCTTCGAACAAAGGCATAAGCGAACGAATAAACGGCTTGTACATGACGACATAAATGCCGATTCCATATTCGCGAGCCTGTTTGTAGACGTCGAGGATTTCCTTGCTGACGGCTTCTTTTTTAAATGTATAGGTATCGAATGCATCGGTGACGAGGATGATGGCGCGACGAGCATTTTTGCGCTTGTCGGCTGCATCGATCATCATTTCGAGGGCTTTGTCGAGGCTGCTGTACAGGAAAGAAGGCTGTCCCTGCGGATGTGCCTGTTTGAGCACTTTGGAAACTTCGGATGCATCGCCGAGTGGTGCGACATTGATGCCGCGCCCGTCATCGAAGAAACCGGCGACGCGGTCGCCGGGAAAACTTCCCTTTTCCGGGCGCGCCTGCTCGATAATTTTCGTCAGACTTTTCTTCATTTCGTCGAGTTCTTTTTCGGAAAATCTTTCCGAAATCGGGACGATAATGGCGAGGTCAATCGGTACATCCGAATCGCGAAGCGCGACGAATTTAGGGGCGGCAGTGACGAGGTCGTCGCCATCAAAAATATTGATCGACGTGATCTTATCCGGTTTGACCGGGTGAGACTGCTTTTCAAGAAATGTTGCGCGAATGCGCATATCCGGTGCATTGGATATATCGACGCTGTCGATCTTGACGCGATAAGCATTCGGCGTCAGTTCCGGAGTCTGCGCATAACCTGGACAAGCCAGGCCACACATCAGCAAAATGGAAAATACAGTCGAACCTATGAGTCGTTTTTTCATCATGCGTCCTTTCCCGGTTAGAGACCAAAATGATAGGGCTGTGAAAGAACTTCAACGGGATCGCTGAGATATCGTTCCAAACCGCTTTCGACCAGGGCATAAAGCTCAAAGGATTCGTCATCCGTTTCGATGGCAGGTACTTCGATTTCGAGCTGATTTGAGCCAGTACGTGTTTCCATAATGCGTTCAGTGCCTTCGCAGCGTGCAATAATACTGACGCGTTTGGTTTCCGGTTCATCGATATCAAGCGTGAGTGCCAGTCTCATTCCCGGGAGGGCACGGTCTTCATCAAAAAACACTCGCCCGGATATATGTTTGAAACCGAGTGTGCCTAGACTTAATACTGCAGCGGCCGCTCCAGACGCTTCCAAAAATGCTCGCCGTGTCCAACGCATAAAACACCTCCTGCCCGAAATGATACACAGGCTCCCTTTTAGTTTATAACAGTCTGCATGTTTCATTCAAGGTTTGCTTGCCTATTTCGCGAATCCGCAGTTACGGTTCAGCCGGGGTAAAGAATAATCAGCAGAAATGAAGGCAACAACAAGGCGTTTGGCGTGTAGGGGGGGGCTCTACACGCGCTTAACGAAAAAATGGTTTAAGCTGCAATATTGGCATCGCAGCTTAAACATTGTGGATTCTTAAGGGCTCAGCTCTTAAGCGGGGGGCCGAAAAGCTGACCGTCCGGTGGACGGTTAGCTTTGCAGAGCCCAGTGAGCAAATGAAATGTTACCTTAAATTCCTCCTCGCCATAATGGAGAGGAGGAACGTCACGAAGTGACAAGGAGGTGAGGCGGCTCGGGAA
>JAZRWV010000402.1:0-8204 GCA_045599925.1 Myxococcota bacterium | reverse complement strand
ATACATACATAACATACAATACATAACATACAATAGGACGATTGACGCGCGTCAAAGGTGCGTCAAAGGTGTGTGTCAATCGTCCTAATCTGTTCGACGTGGTCGAACCTTTGCGCGACGCGGTCGCGCCTTTTTCTTTTTTTTGAATTTCCGGACACAGACGAAAACACGAACATAAACCAGTCAGATTTGCGCTCTGAGCGCGATTTGTGCTTCAGACGGGTAAACAGACGTCCAAACAACAAAACGCGAATACGCGCAAAATAGAGCGTGTTTTGAGCTGTTCGGAATTTCCGAACAACTTAATCTGGTTCTGTGTTGACATATTATAACTTATAAGTTATAACAGACACAACAAAGGCAATGATGGAGGAACTGAAATGCCAGAGTTAATCAGAATCAGCAGAGATGCCGCATTTGGAGGTTTGTCATGTTTCTGAAGATTGAATCGGTCGAGGCGTTAGAAAAGTTCAAGATTAGAGTTAAATTCCACACAGGCAAAACCGTGATCTATGACGTGTCAGAAGACATCAAAACGCAGGATTTCTACAAACCAATTGCAGACATTCCAGGTCTGTTTGAGTCGGTAAAAGTTTGCGAAAGTCATGGGTTTGTTGTTTGGGAACATGAAAGCCTTTCGGAGCGAATCGACATTCCATACGACATTATCGAACATGACGGAATTGTGGTTGAGCCGCATAAAGTTCAATATACCGGTCTCAACGCGCTTGTTTCCGAAATCATACGAATACGCAATGAGAAAGGAATTAGTCAGACAAAACTTGCTGAAATGTCCGGTGTCAAACAGCCAATCATTGCCAGACTTGAAACAGAACGCGTCATGCCTAGAATTGACACAATATTCAAGATTTTGGATGCACTCGGAACACGTTTAACTGTTTTGGATAAGGCAGGATAAATATGCAAGAACTCAGCAAATCCAAAACAAAACAGCTCATGGCGCGTGCAAGGATGCAGAAGGCGCGTGTTCACATCGGCATGAACGGTGTGACAAAGCCTGTCATGCAGGCGATGAAGCGCGCCTTCGACGGCATGTGCACACATCCGGAGCCTTCGGATGTCGTTCGCGTCAAAGTTCATCCGACGTTTTCCGGCGATTTGCAGGCACTGATTGACCAGATGTGCGAACCATCTGGGGCCGTATTCGACAAACAGGATGCGCCGTATCTCGTTTTCTGGAAACCGAAGGCATAAAACATCGTCAGAGACACGCCTGTTTTGAGCTGTGAGTGCGTTTTGTGTGTGCAGGCGTGTGATTGGTCGGGTATGGGTGAAAACGCGAAACAGGGGCATTGTGGGGGCGATTATGATGGGGACGCATTCTTGTTTAATTCTGAGTTGAATCGGGATGGGCGAGTTGGTAAAAAAAAAAGTCGTGGTGTTGTCGCGCTCAAGATGGCGTCGTATTTGGACGGCGCTGCACGATATGGAGGTAGATGGATGGAAAATACGATGCAAATGGAGCAATTCAGCGAAGCGTTTGTTTGCGCGATAGTTGCTCAAGCCGGTTGCAATCACTCAAAACCGGTAGTGGATGATCATAGCATTGATTTGAATCTGTCAAAGAATATGCCAGAACAAACTGACTTTCTGATGCTAGATCCAATGATTTGCATTCAGCTGAAGTCTACATCCGTAAGTGAAATTACGGGTGACACGTTGAAGTTCAGATTGAAAATTAAAAATTACAATGATCTTAGAAAAAGCAATCTTCAGAAACCAAGAATTCTCGTCGTTGTCTGCATTCCAGAAAATTCAGAAGATTGGATTGATTATCACGAGGATTCACTGACTCTTTATAGAAATGCGTTCTGGATTTCTCTGGATGGTCTTCCGGAAATAACAAACAAGACGAGTGTAATGATTGATATCCCGGTTGCTCAAAGATTTGACGCGAAAGCTCTATCCGAGATGATGGAGAAAGTTGCAAAGGGAGAGAAAATATGAACGAGCATTATGTTTCAATATGTGAGCGCATTCAGCCAAAAGACATTCTGCACTACCTATCACGCTTTGGAAATGTTGAGAAACTCTGGGATTATAGAAACACATCGACTGTATATGCAGTAGCATCAAAGCGGTTTTTGATTCCAAATCATACGGGATTCGACGATTATGCCATGTCCGTTGGTGAAATTGTCAAAAAAATATCATTGCTGGAGGGGCGTCCGTTTGAAGATATTCTCGATACACTTGAGTTGGCTTCACTCGACATTTTGAGCTTCAGAAATATGAACGAAGACACTGTTGATGGAACGATTCCGCTTTGGCAGTGTCAGAAATTCGTTCAGGGTGCAACCGACATGATAAGCGCCATAGCGTGCTCTGCTTCGAACCAAAAAAGAAGCTATTCTGGCAAAAAACCGCAGGAGGCAGAGGAATTCTTCCGTAAAATCAAATTCGGTCAAACCAAAATAGGAAGTTTTATCATCAATCTTCGATGCCCAATTGAGCAGGAATTTACACCAGACTTGTTTGGCAGTGATAACGAGCCATATTCCAATCGGGTGTTGCCTTTGCTTGATAGAGCTTTGACTGCATCTTTCGAATTTGCACGTGAAGCCGTGGCAAAAGATGATATTTCAGAACTTATTGCACACCCAGAAACGGGTCTGTCATCCAACTTTTTTGATGCATTAACTCAGTTATACGAAAGCTCTGGAAACGGAAGATTTGAAATATCAATCAGACCTGCAATTAACAGAAAACGGCCATTTTTTTCTCAAAAACACACATATAATAGCGAATTTATCGATTGTTTTCGCGCCGCATCAAAACAGATCAAAGAGACAGAGCCATTGCAAGATCAAACCGTATGTGGCCCAGTAATACACATTGATCAGAATCCGGAATCGGAATTCAAATCGGTTACAATTCGAGATATTAAAGCAGATAAGCCGAGGGATGTTCTCATTTGTTTGAAAGACGATGACTATGACCGATATTTCCAGAATTTCCGCGAAGGAATTTTTCGCGTAGTGGGAACACTTAACGCCGCTCGTGGTAAGAAATCTAAAATTATGGATTATTCAACTTTGGAAATCGTAAATCCTGATTCATCATTGGAAACGAAATCATCATGACAAACGGCTTTTCAAAGAAATCGCAAAAGACTCCAGTAAGTGAAATCGAAAGAGCTAAGCGATACAGAAAAGACTATTACGACAGAAAGAAATAAACAGAGCCCCAAAGGGGCTCATTGGAGGTTGACATGACGTTCGACGAATGCATTGCTAAAAGATACGAAAAAGACGCAGAATTCAAAAAGATTTGGGATAATGACGCGCCTTTCAGAGAGGCTGGAGATTCTCTGGTTGAAGCGAGGAACAAGGCCGGAGTTACGCAACGAGAACTCACGAAGAAAACAGGGATTGCGCAAGGCGACATCAGTAAGATTGAGTGCGGGTGTGCTAATCCGTCCATTAAAACACTTCAAAGACTTGCTGAAGGTATGGGTATGAAGGTTAAAATCTCTTTTGTTTCAGTCGAAAGCTAAAACACACTCTCTCTGTTCTCTGTTTCTCGGTGTAAATCCATGTCAGAACTCAGCAAATCCAAAACAAAAGCACTCATGGCGCGTGCAAGGATGCAGAAGGCGCGCGTTCATATCGGCATGAACGGTGTGACAAAGCCTGTCATGCAGGCGATGAAACGCGCCTTCGACGGCATGTGCACACATCCGGAGCCATGCGATGTCGTCCGCGTCAAAGTTCATCCGACGTTTTCCGGCGATTTGCAGGCACTGATTGACCAGATGTGCGAAGCATCTGGGGCCGTATTCGTCAAACAGGATGCGCCGTTTCTCGTTTTCTGGAAGCCGAACGACTAAACGCTATCAGAATGCGTCTGTTTTGCGCTGTGAGCGCGTTTTGTGTGTGCAGGCGTGTGATTGGATGTCTGAAGTTTATGACGCCGTATAACGCAAAAAAGAGCGTGTTTTGAGCTGTTCGGAATTTCCGAACAGCTCGTTTGATTTTGAAAAATGGGGATCAATTTCGTTAAATCACGAAAATGATCCCCATTTTTTGCTGTTTTTTGCATTTTTCTTGAATTTTTGAGCGGTTGTGATTGTTTGTTTTGTGAATATACTTAAAAAGTGTGCTAAAATGCGCATGGTTACTTGATTTGATGGTGTTTTTAATGCGCAAAAAAAAGATAAAAAAAGATAAAAAATTATTGCCTCGTCACAAGATTTTTGTGTGTGCATTGGCGGCAGGAAAAGATCGCGCCGATGCCTATATTGAAGCCTATCCAAATTCTGCGAAAAGTCCTCGTGATAGAGTATCAAGGACTGCGTATCAGCTTCTTCAGCGTCCGGAAGTTCTGGCGGCGTATGAGGCAGAACTTGAAAAGCATCGTGAAGAGGAAAAAGAGCGCAACCGATGGACTTATGAACGGTCCGTCGAAGTTCGATTGAATACCATCAAGGCCATTGAGGAAGAGCGAGAACGGCGCCGGACGGCACAGGATGCGATGGCACAGGCTATGATGGAACATCCTCCTGATGGAATGTCTCCGGAACAGGCAATGATCGAAGTGCAGCGCATTCTCATGATGCCGATACTGACGACGCAGACGACAAATGCTGTTGCGCAATTGTGCGATGGTTTGGACAAGCTGACGGGATTGCAGAAAGACGAAGGAAGCAATCAGATGAACGTCATCTTTTCAAACGATTTCAGGGATATGCAATGAACCAGAAAGCGCGAAATATCCGGATTGACGTGTCAGAAATGATTGGCGGAAGTTATGACGAATTCTGGCGATTTACAGGTCGATATCGTGTTGTGAAGGGCGGCCGTGGATCGAAGAAGTCATGCACAACGGCAATGTGGATTGTTATCAGCATGATGAGACAGCCGTTTGCAAACACGCTCGTCATGCGACGGTATTTCAATTCACATCGTGATTCGACGTTTGCACAGCTGAAATGGGCAATCAGCCGCATGGGGCTGAGCGAATTGTGGAGCATGAAGACGTCGCCGCTTGAGATGACGTTCAGGCCGACGGGACAAAAGATCCTGTTTCGCGGTCCCGATGATCCTGAATCTATTACATCCATCACGGTTGAAAAAGGTCATATTTGCTGGTGCTGGTGGGAAGAGGCGTTTCAGATTTCCGACGAAACGGCATTCAACAAAGTCGATTTGTCACTCCGTGGCCAGATGCCTGAGGGATACTTTATTCAGCACACGCTGACGCTCAATCCATGGAGTGAAAAGCACTGGATTAAGCGGCGATTTTTCGATGTGACTGACGATCCAAACATCATGGCCATCACGCGTAATTACACGTGCAACGAGTGGCTGTCTTCGTTCGATTTGAACCTTTTTGAAGAGATGAAACGCCAGAATCCTCGGCGTTATGCCATCGAGGGCAATGGTGAATGGGGGATCAGTGAAGGCCAGATTTTCGAGAATTGGGAAGTTCGTGAATTCGATGTGGCTGCACTCAGAAGTGAATACATCGATTATGACCGACGGCAGTACATCGACAGGTTCGGCATGGACTTCGGCTTCAGCAACGATCCGACGGCTTTCGTTCACATCATGGTCAATACCGACAAGCGCGAAATCTTCGTTTGTGAAGAGATTTACAGAACGCACATGCTCATCGATGACATGTACAACGCCATCAAAGCCATTGGTTTTGTGAATGCCGAAATCATTGCGGATTCTGCTCAGCCAGGAACGATTGCCGAACTGAAAAAGCGAGGGCTTCCGAGGATAAAACCGGCAAAGAAGGGCCCCAATTCAATCCGTGACGGCATAGCACGTCTCCAGGATTATCACATCGTCATTCATCCGAAATGCGCCAATGCCATTGTCGAATTCTCAAATTACACCTGGGCAAAAGACCGATTGAGCGGCCAGCTGACTGCCGTTCCCGTGGATGAATTCAACCATCTCATCGATGCTCTGCGCTATGCCACCGAAGGACTCGGTGTCGTTCGGTTTGGGTGGTAAAATATTCATAATTAAACATAAATTTATTCAATATCTGTTCAAATCTTAATAAGAATTTGTTAAACTAACCATGTGTTCTTATTAAGAAAAAGGCATGTTTGAAATTTGAGCATGGAGCGAATATGGAAACGACAGCAACAAAGAAAACGAGTGAATCCGAATATTTGACGCCTGAAGAATGCGAGCTTTCGCAGAAAAAGAAGCCTGTGAGTCTTTCAATGTCAGAATTTCAGATCATGCAGCTTGATGAACGATCTAACCAGACAGGTCTCAATCGTTCCATGCAGATTCAGCGAGATTTAAGTGCATACTGGTTCATGCTTCGCGATGGTTTGCGCCGTTTGCAAAGTGAACTCACCGCTGATGATGCACAATATATTGCAAAAATATTCAAAGGCCGAAGACTTGCTGCTTGTGATGATGCATTGTGGTCTGACGAATTTCTCTGTGCATTTGTTCGCAAATCAGGACTCTATGGTGACAGCGAACGCGCATCACGCATTGCAGATATTCTCGAAAAAGCCGGGACGCTTTCGAGATTTGCATTGATGGACTGGGTGCGACGCGTCGTTTTCAATTCAAAAGACGAACATTTTTTTGAAAACTGGAAATCTTAATAAAACCTTAATAATGTTTTATTAAGTTTCTAATAGATTTCTAATAGTTTGTTGAAATTTGTGACGGCGTTGTGAATCCTGTTTATCACAGGGCGATTTTGCCCATGATTTACAGGATTTTTTAGTTATGTCTTTATCACCGTCGGCAGTTGCAATCATCATTCTGGCATTTGTGATTTGTTTTCTTTTGTTTGTGACACAGTGCCAGCGCGCTCAAAACACTTCACTCAAAGAAGAGATTGAGCGTTCTGAAGAGCAAATCGAAGAGCTTTCTTCTGAGCTTTTTGAAACAAAAGCACAGATGGAAAGCGATCGACGGCGCATTATTGAAGCCGCACAAAGACTTGATAAAGCCATCACTGAATATACAAATGGAGCGTCGAATGCGCATGAAAATCATGAAATCAGAATGGAAACGCTCACGGAATTTGAAGATGAAGAAACAAACGAATGGCTTTGTGAGCCTGTGCCTGATGATATTAAGCGGCTGTTCGGATGTGCATCCAGTAACGCCGGCAAATATCAAACTCAATCCGCCGGCGATATTGATGCAGCCATGTGACAGGCCGAAAGTGGGTGAAATCGTGACAAACGCAGATCTGTTGCGTGTTTTATCAAGCTATATTGAAGCATTCGACATCTGCGTCGCAAAACATGATGCGCTTGTTGAAGCAATCAAAGAGGGGGAATAAATGGAAACAATTACACCAGTTGCCCAGTCGCTTTCGACTTATGGGCTTTATGCAATCGTTGCAATACTCGCCATTGTCGTTGTTTATTTGTACAAACGCGTTTCTGATTTGGAAAAAGAGCTGAGAACGACCATTCAAACGAATGCATCCGAGTCTTCAAAACTCCTCATTCAGACAACGGAGGCACTCAAGGATAACGCGAGAGCTTTCACGGAATTTCAGACGACGCTTTCGGAACTTAAAACCGCAATACAGTTTGCCATGGAGAAGATAAGCCATGAACGTCGTTAAACACATCATCAAAGAGCGAACATTTGTCGATCCGGAAGACGGCAAAACAAGATCTCGCTGGGGCTATCGCGGTCATAAACAAATCGAATGGATTATCGTGCATTACACTGGCGACCGATATTCACAGGGACGGGCCAAAAAGACGGCTGACGCCATGCAGACATGGAAGCGGACGACATCGACGCATTATCTGGTTGGCGACGATGACATTTATCAGGTTGTCGAAGACAGACACGCGGCGTGGCACTGTCCATACGAAAAAAGCAACAAATGTTTGGCGTGCAACCCGGTTGCGCTCGGCGTCGATCTCGTCGAACACAAGAGAAATTCGAGAAGCAAATCAGTCAATGATCGCGACTGGTATTTCACCGACAAAGTCATCGAGGACGGCGCCAGACTCGTGGCTGAACTCGCCGATAAATACGACATCCCAATGGAACACATCGTTCGGCATTTCGACGTGACAGGGAAGTGGTGCCCGAGGCCGTTTGTTGGCAATGACGTCAACGAAGTGACGGGCGAAACGGGGGAATTTGCCTGGGAGAAGTTCAAACGCATGGTTGAAAAGCATAGAACCGCGTGAAGAGTGGGGCGTTGCGGGGTGTCCCCAAGTCGGA
>JAZRWV010000401.1:0-6079 GCA_045599925.1 Myxococcota bacterium | reverse complement strand
GAACCTGTTTGTATACGATTCTGCCAAAGATTCCTATACGCTGTGCGTAAAGAAATCAATGCATGGTCGTATCATGGTGAAGAATAACGTTAGTATCGAGCTTAATGAAACGCTGCGTACTGGCGAGTTCGTTCGCATTGTTGGCGATGAAATTTATATTTCATTGTCTAACGCATCCCGTGGTCGTATTGTTATTGGAAAAATTACCATCCTTTTCCAGTTCGTTGCCAATCACGACGAAATGGCTGCAGCCAGGTTGCTGTATCAGCCTCCTACGCTGCGCGAGAAACTGGCTGAAGTTTTTCCAAAAAGCATTATTTATGCACTCGTTTTTTCATTCTTCGCCCATGTCATACCTCTTTGCTACGTCGGCTTCCAGGATTGGCCTGTTAATGATGATATTTATCTCATTCCATCGCCTATACATGCCGTGACTATCGAAGATATGACCGTTGAAGAGGAAGATGACGAACCAGAAGAACAACCGGAAATCGTCGAAGAAGCTGATAATGTTCTTCCCGAAGTTTCGAATGCTTCACCTGAGCCTTCTCCTGAACCCGGTACTGTCAGCCGTTCTGAACTTATGAATCAGATCACGGACAAACATCGTGAACAAGGAGCCATGATTACAGCTCAGATTCTCGGTGTTGAGGGTGGTGTTGAAGGCTTTTATGCCGATATGTTAGGCTCTAATGCCCATATCGCTGATATGTCTGATATCGCTGCTGGTGATATTGGTGCCAGTGCATCTGGCAACCTTCTCAACCAGCTCTCAGCTTCGGCAGGTACTGGCGGCGGTCTTCTTGGTCTCGATTCTGGAACTGGAAACAGTGGCCCGAAAGTTGTCGTCGAAAATAAAAAACAGGAAACTGCACGCGCAAAAGTCGATTTCAAAATGTCTTCCAACGCCAGCGAATTTGCAAGTGCTCCCCCTGCCGGAAGTAAAGAAAGCATTGAATCCGTTTTCAAGAAAAAGCAAAATGATATCAAGAGCTGTTATCAGCGCGTCATGAATGCACAGGGTAAAGCTTCCGGTCGTTTCGTTATCGCGATTACAGTCACTAAAGATGGTACCGTTCACAAAGTCGACAAGATAGAAGATCAAATCGGCGGAGAGATGTTCACCTGCGTAAGACAACGCATTATGAACTGGAAATTCGGTACACTTAAAGCACCGATTGCTTTCAAGAAGACATGGGTCTTCAGTTGATTTCTTAAAGCACCTCATCAGCGAGGTGCTTTTTTTTTGATTACTATCAACTGTGGAACCAATAGCCGCGCCTTTAGGCGCGGGAAATGAATGAGGAATCACCTGATCCCCCCGACTACATCTGAAGGCGCCAATCGAGGGCTGTCCCTATCGCCCCCCGGCGGGGTTCTCATTAAGCATTACATATGAACTCCGCCGGGGGCTATTAACCGCGCACCAAAAAAAAAGCCGCGTATTCCTTAAGGAATAGCGGCTTTTGCGAGCTGTATTCGGGTTTATGATTCTGCGAAAAGGGCAGAATCATAAACCCGAAAAAGCGAGCCGTCAGGCCAACAGCCTGACGCCCCGTCAAAGAGAGCAATTAATCATTACCGATTTCACCGGAATTATCCTCAATCTTAGGCGGAATGAGGAAATATGCGATGCCGGAGTTCAACGGCGAACCATCGCCCTTAATTGTAATCCTGGCTTTTTTAACCACAGGTTTAGCATCTGGAACAAACAAAGTCTGATTCTGAACCGGAATAACGTCATAACAAACGCTAAATCCGTCTGTAATCTCAATCGGAGCAATCTGGTGAATTCCCTGAAAAGTTCCGGCTTCGATTTTTCCAGAAGGAACATTGAAACAATTCTTGCCCTGAGCCTGACCACCTGTGATATGGACATTGAGAGCACTCACGAGTCTGCTCGCATTGAGGTTCTCACCACTATCGAGATCCTCGACTTCTGCGGTAATATCCATCGGCATGGATTTAGCAATTTCACGAACGCCCTGTTCAAATTTAACATCGATATCATCGCCTGTTGCCGTATAGGTATATGGCGTTCCGGACAAGCTCGTCGATCCAGACTGCTTGCCGATATAATCGGAAACCGCAGACATATAAAGCCTATTAGAGTCTGAACAGACGGTTTCACAAAGATCATCAATACATGTCGCAGTTGAAGAGGATGTTTTAGGAGAAACTGTACAGCTGGAAGTCGAAGAAGAACTCTGAAGTCCAATCCAACGCATCTTATTTTCTTTCATCACAGGACCGACTTTTTCGAAGAACTCGACACAACGGCTAGCAGCACCGCTATTGCCTCGACACTGTTCTTCGTCAAAAACCTGAGCATAAATACGAATCGCGGATTTACGATATCCAACACATGTTTCGCGATCGGGATTTGCGGTCAGATCAACACAGTTGCGTTTGCAGGAGTTGTAACATCCTGAAACGGCATTAGTTGTTTTTCCGCTAACATCTTTATAAGATAGGTTCTTGCAAGCATCGGAGGCTGGTTTACAGGTGTTATTATAACCAGATTTGGTTTTACAATAATTTGGCGTACTCTCTGCAGCACAAATTGGAGCCTGAAATGCAACTTCATTATCGCCACTTGGATAATAACGTTTCAATGCAGTCACAACCGTATCAACATTAGACAGCGTGCCTGATGAAGTACTTTGTTTTTCGCCGAGTGGGACTGCTACCCAAAATGTGTCGATGTAATAATAATAACCAAGTCCGACTTCCATATCGTCGAAACAGCCATCACCGGATTTAGGATTGACAATGCAACGATTTTTTTCGGAGCAAATGGCATCCTCGACTATTTGTCCTGCTGCATTTTGCAGATTGTTACAATCCGAATTTTCTATACAGTCCTTTTTCAAATCCTCGCATTGAAGTTTTTTCAAACTATTAGGCAATTTTTCGTTAAGTTTTTTTGCCTCATCTTTTGTTGAAGAAGACTGGTCGAAGTTGAAGAAGATATCGATCGTCTGAATGGAAAGTTCCAGAGCGAGTGATTCCACATTCGGAGTTGTAGCCTGCTGATAAGGGGCGCGGAAAACGAAATTGCCCTTACTCTGCGGATTGTCGGATGCTTTGTTTGGATCAGTTTCAGCACCAAACTCGATGAGGTCTGTCACGCCATCGCCATCGCTATCAGCTTTATACGGATTGGTGCACCAGTTATTGTTGCTGACGCATTCAGCCTTTTCGTCCGGATTCAGCTCTGTCAACCCGCAACACATGGTTTCATATCGATCCGAAAGACCATCGTCATCGGAATCGACTTCAAGCTGATTGACGAAACCATCTTTATCGGCATCGGATGCACCCGTTAATGAGTAGCAACCTTTTGCATCGGGTTTGTCTGTCGAAGCAAGTTTTGTCTTGCCCAAGGCTTCGAGCAAATCATTGATTCCATCGCCATCCGTGTCTTTATTATAGCGTGCATAGGAGCCATGCTTCTTGTTATCCTTGCCGATAACATTCATTCGGAGCAATCCTTCTGTATCGTCGCAGAGACCATCATTATCGGAATCAAAGTCCATATAATCAGGAATGGTATCATTGTCACAGTCAACGGGATGATCTGCCGAGCCACGGGCGTTGCCATTGACACATCCGTATCCGGAAAAAGTTCCGGCTTCCGGTTCCGGCGGATTAATCACCATGCCCTCGATTTCTTTCACATCATCGATTCCATCGCCATCATTGTCGTAGTCGAGGAAGTCGGGAATGTTGTCGCCATCAGTATCAATGCACTTGCTAAAAAGTCCATTGGCATCTTTTGCTGCAAGACAGGCCGCATCGCCGCCACAGCATTCAATGCTATCGGGAATGCCGTTTCCATCGCTGTCTAAGTCGAGATAGTTCGGCACACCATCGTAATCGGCATCGCCAGGTTCTTCATCACCACCGGCATTATCCGCTTCGAGTTTGTCTGGGATGGTATCGCCATCGCTATCTTCATCTTCGCAATCGACTTTTCCATCATGATCCTGATCATTGGTACAGCTTTCGATTCCGTCCATGATCGTATCTTTGTCTGTATCCATGGACTCATCATATCCATCTTCGATGGATTTGATTTCAACGCAAACCGAATTCCCCGTGCTGACATTGGTGACACATTTGCCCTTATTGCCGCTTGATGCAAACGCATTATAGCAGTTGGTTTCGTCATAAGTGCCATGATTGCATTTGAAAACCCATTTATCGCCAACACATTTGGACTCTTCACCACGACAATCGACGTCTTTACAGGATGCTCCACCCTCTTCTGTGCAGATAAATCCAACATCGGCACAGTTCGAAGAAACTTCATAAAACCCGGCATTGCATTTTTCGAGGGAATCGCCACTGCAGCGAAGATCGCCTTCCTTGCATTCGAACAGTTTGCAGAAAGCCGCTCCGTTATCGTCAAGTTTGCAAATACCTTCGGTTTTTGGACAATCACCACTCACCACATACTTGCCAGAAACCTCATCGCAAACTTCGACCTGATTATCAGTACACTGCGAGGTTCCCACTGTACATTTGGCCACACAGGCTGCAGCCCCAACGGTATCCGAACAAACAGGCGTATCAGTCAAATCGGCGCAGTCACTGTCATCGACGTATTTGTGATAATCATTGCATTTGAGGATTTTTGAGCCGGCGCATTTGGTTTCGCCGGGAACACATTCGGAATCATAGCATCCGAATCCTGATTCACCATTGTCATAACAGGCTTTCCCGGCATCGGCATTATCGGCGCAGTCCTCGGCGAGTTCATAATAGCCATCAGAACCGCATCTCATCAAAAGCGTACCACTGCAAATGAGCTGGCCATCTTCAGTACAGTCTTTCTCATCGGCCACGCACTGACCAACAGACGTATCACAATGCTGATGAATTCCGCATGTTTCGATGCATTCAATCACAACATCTTCAACATTGTCTTCGCACATCCCGGTGCCGAAATTGCAATGCTGTTCTTCAGAACATACTTCGGCGCATTCGATATCTTCAACACATTCGCCCCTGGCCTTATCGCAGTGATAGCCATCGAGGCAGTCATCTTCGCATTCGATTTCGGCCGGTGTATCATCGACGCATTCAAAACCGGTCGATTCATCGCAGTGTCTGCCCGCGCCACAGTCGGACGGACATGTCTTTTCGGCCGGCGTATCATCGACGCATTCACCTTTTGATTCATCGCAGTGCTTGCCTTCACCGCAATCGGCCGGACATACTTTTTGAATCGGCGTATCGGCGACGCATTCGCCCTTGGCTTCATCGCAGTGCCTGCCTGCGCCGCAATCGGCTGGACATTCATTTTCTGCCGGTGTATCGGCAACGCATTCGCCCTTGGCTTCGTCACAGTGCTGACCTTCACCGCAGCCTTCCTCACACTGAGTTTTGTCCGATGACCCGCTAGAATCGTCACCACAGCTCATAAACAAGGGAGCTGAAATGCAGCAGGCCATTGTAAATATTACAGTTCGTTTATACATAACGCCTCCTGAATGTTTGATATTATTTCGTCACATATTTAGTTTTATGGAATAGAACGTCTATTTGTGGGGCCTTTTCGCCCCCACAAATACGCCGTTCCAGCCGGGCTATCGGCTTCAGCCAATACGCCCGGCTTTTATATATATATCCTTCAACACGATATCAATTCGTATTGAGTTCCTTCAAGTCGAGACCAATCGGATAGCCATACGACGTATCACTAAAGAAACCATATCCGGTCACACCAAAAGGTTGATCGGCGCTCAGAGAATGCGTGCCGCCATCAAGGTTCAAATAACCATACTGATATTTACTCTTGGGGTGTTTCATAAAGCCACTGAACATGGATTTGGGCAAATTCGTAATATCAAAATCCGTATATGCAACACCATTCTCCACATATTTTGCATCAGGTTCCTTACAACCGGCGCCCGTGTATTTAATTGTATTGTTTTCCGGCGTCACAATTGTCACATAATCGGCTTCATACCCCGATGGAACGGCAAACGCATATTCTGTACGGTACTGCTGAATGGGAACATTCAGAATGAAGGAAGGATCACCCTTGCCGGCAGCACCCGCTCGAGACCCT
>JAZRWV010000400.1:0-4959 GCA_045599925.1 Myxococcota bacterium | reverse complement strand
TTCCTCCAACTGCCGTTCTTCCGGATAGCTTTTGGGAACGACTGCCATCAGCTTTCCATCATGATAAACAGCCGCTGTATTATACAGCTTGTTTTCATGCGAAAATATCGTTCCAAGAATGACTGTAAGTCCTGTCGTCATTGGCGATATTTCAGCAAGACATTGCTCGGCAATTTGAGCTGTTTGTGGCCGAAGATAGATATCCATTGCATCGGGAGCACCAATCGAAAGCTCTGGCAGTACGAGCAAATCGACCGATGCTTTCTTTGCGGCATCAATGGCATGACGCACAATGTTAACCTGTCCAGACCAGTCATTAATCGTTGGATTGAGGGATGATATTGCGTATTTCATAGTTTTTCAGGTCTCTCTGCCTTCAAATATTGTTTCAAAGATATTTTTAAGGGTAACAAGTGCCAAATCTTCAGGATTTTTCTCACACAATGTCTGTATGATTTGCCGAGATGATTCGACATGTTCTTCAGAACGAAATGCATACTGATATTCATCCAGTGCTGCACGAAATGGAAGATCATGAAGACCTGAAAAATCGAGTGCCGCAAGTGCTTCTGCATATCGTTTGAGCAAAAAATCGCGAGCGGATTCATTCTCTATCAGGTCTTTTTGATGTAGTGGCGCATAAAGATGAAGCATTGACACAATCGCCAGCGGCAACTGCATCGTTAAATCAAGTGATGTTCTCATTGCGATTCGCATGTCTTCATAACGATTTATATCACGAAGTGCATGCGCATATCGCTTGAAAAAACGTGAAAAAGACTCTCGAAGTGCTCGCTTTAACTGACGAAAATCGACATCAGCCAAAGATTCTTCCAGATGATGAAGTATATGAAGAAACCATTCTGCAACACCAATAGCCTTATCTGATGCGCCGGCATCTATCAGATATTGCATCTGTGCTGATGTGATGCAAAGTAAATCGCCAATTCTTGAAGTATCTGTCGACAAGTCTTCACAGGCAGACTTGCGATGTGGGGCAAGAAATCGAGCCGCATCATCAGGTGATTGCTCTGACGCAACCATTTCAGCCTGTTTTAGAATATCGTCGAGCATGAAAATCTTTCCTTTAGTTTATGCGTTAATGCGTCGTCTTCGACTATAACCTATCCCCAAAAAACCTGCCATCATCATCCACAATAACCATGAATGGTCAGATGGCATACCATTCATCGAACAGTCACCTCCTGAAAGTATAATTTTCGGATTCATACTACCAACATCATTAACATCATCGTCTTGATAACCGGCCGGTATTATTTTGGCCGCATCATAGACAACTCGTTTCCCCCCATCAGATGCTGCATCTGAGATATTGGTTAATTGAATGTATTGAGTTTCTCCTGCCTTTAATGAATATGTTCCCAAGCTGACCCAGTTACCATCGGATTGAGTGTTGACGTCGACAGGATAAATAACCCCGGATGCCAGAACAGAATAATGAAGTTTGTCGACGACACTGTTGATTGCTGTTTCGACATACATCTTGATTTCGTATTCACCACTCTTTGTAACATTCAAATACCAGGTGCCAACAGCACCCCGATTTTGCTCTTCATCAAGAACATCAGCATAGAACAGATGATCCTCATGGCCGTAATCATCCAACTGCTTCCACAATGAGGATTCAGACTGAACAAAACACGCATCGAGTTCATCTATAATGGTTTCTTTGCCATTCACTGCAGTCAAACAAGTTTTAGGCATAACTCCGGATAAATCCTCTATGCATTCACCAGCCTGACAAATCTTGTCATTTCCACACTTTTTAGCGTCGGACCATTCCAGACATTCATCATTATCAAACTGCCCGCAGGTAACGACGCCATCTGACGTGCACTTTTTCTGGCCATCCTGACATTCACTTTGACAGCCGACATCCGTATTGGCCACACATGCTGCATTTTCGCAAATAGTACCGGCACCACAATAAGTCACGTCTGACCATTTAAGACAAGATGTTGCACTGCTATGTTCACACTTGCGGAAACCAGCTCCGTTCTCAACACATTCAGTCTGTCCCTCGGTGCATTCATTTGTACATTCAGACTCAGGATTAATGCATTCACCTGACTTACAGATTTCAGGACTATTACAGGCTTTATCCTCAGACCATTCAAAACATTTATCCCCATTCCAGTCGCCACAGGTTCTAAGCCCACTTCCATGACATTCAGACGCACCAGATTCCGTGCATTCATCAGTGCAGTCATTTGCCCATTCGAACTTTAAAGCATCAAAGATGACACGTTTTCCTTTTTTATCTGTATATGCTTCACCCGTTGCATCCGTGAGTTTTACCCACTGATCCTCACCTGCTGCAAAATCGAATTTTCCGATTTCAACCCAGCCATTTCCTTTGGAAATATCGACATTAACCGTCTTTTCTACGCCATTAGCTCTGATTTGATAGGGAGCATTCTGGCTTAAACTGCCTGCTTTGGAATCGATATAAGCCGAAATGAGATATTTTCCTGCTTTTTTAACGTTAACCTTCCAGGTTCCAACAGCTGCGGCATCTTTATCCCAGGTATAAGCAAACTGAAGACTATCGCCATATCCAACTTTTTCTGCAGACGAACCAAGTGGCGTTCCAAGCGTGAAGTAATTGTCCGAAACTTTCCTCGAAAAACACTCATTCGTATCGTCGATAATGGTTTCACCACCATTGAGTTGTGTTTCACATTTCGGATGTGTAATGCATGTCAGATCCTCTGCGCGCTCAATCCCAATGTCCATGCCATAGAAAAACTTGATGATATTTTGCCAGACCCAGCCTTTTCTAGCCAGACACATGGCTCCATTCTGAGAATAACAGCCGCTATTTGCCGGAACATTTGAACCACTGGAAGATTTAATGACGTCACTTCCCGAATTTCCCCAGTTGTATGTCACTTTTCCCTGATGCGACACCCAACCGGTTGTCCCCTCTCCGCCAACAAATTTGCATTCATCGTTCAGATATTCTTCTTTTGAACCTGCTCGAAAAAATGCACAAACGGTGACATTGCTTCGGCGAAGAACGATGCCGTTTGTATCCATGGATGCGGCAAGCATCTTCTTAAACTGGGCTTCACTTGGAGCTCTTTTTACACAAGAATACACCTGATCATTCGTGCTATCACGAATGGATGCATTCACATTATTACGAAGTTTATAGTACGCTACGGAACGCGCCAATACAGCCTGTGATCTCAATGCTTCAAACGGAGCCCCGCCATTCTCGCAATGTGTCACATTCGGAACATAATCCGTTTCCATATCGACGGTCTTAATTTCACCAGTCGATTCATTTTTCACATTGATAGAACAAATGCCACTCAGTGCCAATCTCGTCACCGAATATTCCGGACTGATACCATAATCAACAGCACAGTTGTTTGTATTGCAATCCGAATTCGAGCACCCCATCAGCAATCCAGCTGCACCAACGAGCATCCATAATTTTTTATGATTGTGCATCTGATTTATCTCCTCAAAAACGTTCATAAAAACGCCATTATATTTTAGCATATTACTGAATATTTCTCAGTTTTTTGTGGCAGTTAATGAAATATTTGTTTCTACTCAGCCATCATCAATAATCACATCAAACGCATCCTATAAAACTTGCCATAATACAGGATCCGCATAGAAATGCTTTTGGAGGTGGTTGTCGCATGGATGAGCAACTTAAAGATATGAAACTGGATGATTCGCTGGCCGAAAACATGACGTCCGAAAGCCCAAATGCCGGGTCTTCCAAAGATTCTTCAGACAAAACAACTGCAGATAATAATCAGAATGCCAATGTCAAGGCACCTGTACCCTCCGATAACAGTGCAGATACCGATGCTTGCGCTGAAACAGATAATAACGTTCAATCGTCATCCTCCGTTCAAACTTCTTCTGCAGACACAAGCTTAACCCCGGCACAACCCGTTCGTCCGGTTAGTACCGGATTACCGCGTATTCAAAGAAAACTGAATGAAGATCGCGAATTTTCGGTCATTCTTCGTGCCAGAGGACGTGAATTCAGTCAGGCATTAATGACATTTGCCGGAACAAAACAACGTTCCAGCCGATTGTGGCTAACATTCGGTGCCATGCTTATTGTCATTTCTCTTCTCATTATTCAGGTCGTTTATCGTCATCGCGAACTCAATCTTGGCTATGAACTGAGTGATGCCATTTCGCAACGCGAATCACTGCTCGAAGAAAATCGCAAACTCCGCATTGAACTGCGCGTTCTGAGCCGACGTGAACGGCTTGAGCCTCTTGCTGGAAAACAACTCGGCATGTCGACAATTCAACCCGAACAGGTTTTCATCGTCGACATGGATAAGCTCAACAAACATCAAGTTCAACCAGGACGCCGACAGGATGGGCTCGATAATGTCCATCGAATCGGGGAGGAATAGCTGTGGAAAATCAAGTCAGGGAAGACAACAAACGTAGGGAACGTTCCGAAAAAGCAACCTGGGGTCGACTGACAGTCGTCAGTGTCCTGCTGCTCTCCATTTTCGGCTTGTTGACTGTCAATTTCTATCTCATTCAAAGAGATGGTTCTCATCTCATTCAAGATGACCAGGTTGACCTGAAAAAACGTGCAGAGCAACAAAGTACAGGTCGTTTAACCCTGGGGGCTGGCGGCGAAAATGAGCTCGATGGCCACCGTGGCTATATCTTCGACCGCCACGGCTATGAACTCGCAATTAGCGTCGAAACCCCCAGTGTTTTTGCGCATCCAAAACAGATTGAAGATATCGAACGCACATCGGTTGCTCTCAGTCAGGCTCTCGATATCGATGTCTCCGAAATCCGAAAAAAGCTGACTTCTGAATCCCCTTTCGTCTGGATTGTTCGAAAAACAACGCCACAAAAAGGGGCTGCCGTTAAAGCCCTCAAACTGAAAGGTATCGGAACAAAACGCGAAAGCAAAAAGTCGGAGGCCAAGCGGTC